>NZ_JBFTND010000001.1:0-131365 GCF_056397305.1 Cupriavidus sp. 05N40 | reverse complement strand
GAACGCAGAAGATGCCAACGTATCTGCTGCCAGTCTGCCCGGTTTGACGGAATGCAAAACCATACGTGTTTCCTGCCTCAAGTGGTTTTGACCCGCCGATCTCCTTGTAGCCTCTCAATGGCCGGCCATAAAAGACGCAATCGCCGGGACGCAAGATCAAAGGCTTCATACCCGGCATTAGCTCAATGGCCCATTCTTTCGGTGGCCAGCCTGAGGCTATCTCTGCAACGGCAGCGACCTGCAATCCGATGCTCGTGCTAGCCTCCTTCGGCAAGCAGGCGACAGGAATGTCTCCCATCTGCTTGATGTCCAGTGATGGAGGCCAAAGGGAGGTATCCGCATGGCTCACGACCGGACCGCCAGCCAAAAGGCAGCTCACTACAATGCGATGAATGTTCATGGGCGCCTTGGGTTATTTCGGGAGGTGGCTCTTGTCGCGCGGGTTCACGAAGGGCGTCATGACGTTGTATAGCAACTCTGAGCTCATCTGTGGATTGTATGCATGCTGTGGCCGCCTCAGTATGCAGATCATGTAGTAGTCGGACATGATGTTGCCCTGCTGCTCCATGTTGAAGTCGCTCAGGCGACTGGTGGGTGTCAGGCTGTAGCCATAGGCGGATGCGCCTCGGCTCGTGACAGTGAGGGCATTGCGTTTGATGCCATAGCCCATCTGGTATTGCCAGACATGCGCCAGCTCATGCATGAACAACGCACGACCCCTGTCGTCGGCGCCTGCGAAGTCATCTCGGTAAATGGCCGAAGGGAAGTACATCTCCCCGTTCGGCGTGACTGCGGTTGTGGGGTCTTGCTTTCCCATGAATAACCACCAGCCGCCGTGGTGAACTCTGACCTGGGTGTAGTCAATCCCGTTGCCGAACACCGTACGTGCCATGGCAATTTCTTCCGCGGTAAGGCCGCGTTCGGTACCTTCCGGCAATGACACTGTGACTTTGGACGTCCCTACATTGTTGTTATTGGTTGTTGCGACCGAGTTGCTCTGATTGTTGATATATATCCTGTCTGTTGATCGCCCATCGCCATGTTCTGTGGCGCAACATGCTGCCTCTTGCGCAATGAGCGGCGGTGTCAACGTGAGGGAGAGGATGGAACTGGGGCGATACGTAACGATTCGTTCGGTACAGCCGTTGCTGTCAGTGACACCGGTTCGCCTGCTGCCATCATCAAGCAGGACGCTGTAAGGCAAGTGACAGGGCAGGCTCGCCATCTTTGCCTAACAGCCACAGTTGCTCATCAAAGACGGGGGGGTGGATCTGTCGTGGGCTGTACGGGAACCCGCACGGCGCGGCAGGTCAGACAATCGGGGCTTCCACATCCTGCCATGACGTTCCTCTTCTCCGTTCGCAATGGATTTCAGATGAACTATATAGGCCATCAGATGACCCATTTCAATCAGAATAATCAGAAATTCGCGGGCGTGGCTATTGCTGCTGGCGGCGACATTTCGTCGACAAGTATCTGTTTTCAACCTCCATTGGTCGCGGTGTACCTCGACCTTGGTGTAGTCGACGCGATTGCCGAACTATCCTGCGATAGTGTCTTCCGTCATGGCGATAATTTTCTATTGCACAGTATTCCCGCTGTCTCACGGCACTGTCACTGAAATTGACATTGGTACCGCTGCTGACGACCGCGCCGGCACCGTAAATTGGAATGACGATAGCCGGCAAGGACGACGGGCTTCGTGGGGCCAACTCCAAAAATATGCTGGATTCATATGCAGGGGCGGCGACTAATTGATGCCAGGCTCTGGTGCCGTGCAAGAACGGTGGGCCTTAGTGATTGGCCTGACTGCCTCGGCACTCTGACTCAGCAAGTAATAGCGTTCAGTGCATGCTGGGGGACCGTTAGCGGAGGACTCGACGTAGTACTGGGCCCGAATGAGAAGGCTATCAGGCTGAGTGACAAGGACGATTGTTACGGTTCGGCCGTCTCAAGGGACCTTTGATCTGAGCCATTCAAGTCTTTCCCTCATGGTGGCAAGAATGCATGCTTCGTTTTTGTCGCAGGCATTACGTTCTTCTAACCATGAGCGTTGTTGTTGACGTATTTCGGTCGTGGCACCTGAAATTCTCCGCTCCTGTTCTACGAGCAACTGATATCCAAAGGCGATGCTCTTATCGAGGCCGGAAAGTTCGAACGAGTGGCAAATCGCGAGCTCCGCATTGAGCTTGGTTTTGTCGCAATGGAACGACGGCGAGGGTTTTGCGTTGGAGGGGAGCTTCGACAATACCAATATTGTTTGATCATACCAGCGCATAACCATCCTTTTCTTGCTGAGAAGAAACAGCCAGGATCCAGGAGGCCCCCCGTCTGGCGAAAGATGAGGCGTAGCGATAGAGCCATTCCATACTCCAGATTTGCAGTGAATTACGATAACATCGGCYTTGAGGTTATTTGCAAGTCCCAATCTATAGTCTTTGATAGGAGAGTCGCCGGAATTAATCCCGTAGCCACCGAAACTTAACTTAATTAGGTCGTCGACTCTCAATCGCCTGAGAGTTGCAGTGGGGTTGTTGCATGCTACAACATCCTCCGAGGTGTCACTTGAGATCTTTTTGGCATTAAAATTAAAAATTCTCCATCGGAGCGACGGAGAGTTCCAGCCGTAGTGCATTGTGCGTCCGGATTCCATGTTTACGTGCACCTCTGATACCTCCCATCTTCCGGCGAGGCTTGATGGTATTGGCTCATTTTTTTTTCCCCCTGCAGCCGCAGGAAAAATCAAAATGCGGAAAAAAATTAATGCGCATAATACTAATTTTGCAAAAAAAATGATTGATGGTATGTGTTTCATTATTGGTTTTGTGCTAGCTTATTGGGGCTCCATGGTATTCATACACGCCATGAAGAAAAAGCTTTGTTTCATCTTCTCGCCTTTTTACCAGGCCGGTAGCAATCTTGCCGCCTGAGTAGATATTTTTCCTTATGATCGCCATAGCTTCTTCAATTTTTCCGTCATTTATGAACGATACAACCTTTGCCCAACTATCTCCTGGGTTGTAAGCATAAGAAGTGATGGCATCAAATTCGTTTTGATCAAGGTCGACATGAATTGCCGTTTTCACCATGTTTTCGTAGCCTGGAACTACGTGACGTAGCAACGCGAACTCCTGAGCCTCCGTCAGGATAATGAGAGCGGAATTATCCTTGGCAAATTTGAGAGCCTCACTGCCTCCCAGGCCTGATGCAGCCGAGATTGCAATCGCCGTAGATTCCTTAATACCGATGGCGACCATGTCGCGCTTTATGCTGGAGGTGCTGCGCTCTTTCATGTCGTAACCGGGCCCTAGCGTTACCCCACTCGCCCAGCCCGGCCAATGCAGTTTCTCTGAAGTCCCGGGAGTTGACTCCTGCTTGTAAATGAACCACATCCCCTTCTCTGAAAGCCGCGTTGCAGAAAATCGCATGAAGTTCCCAACCACTGCCACGGGATGGATGTGAAACACAAACGGATCGACAGGAAAACCCTCCACCCTCCCCGCCACGGCATCCCACCACACCAGCTTGGCAATCCGCGCCTTCTCGCTCTGCCACGCGGGCCGGGCTGAGCGCGGCACGTTCTTGTCCCAGGCATCCCAGCTCGCCGGGTCGGCCTTCCATTCGCTCGGGTAGCGAATGATCAGCCGCGATAGCTCGCCGAGCTTGCCGCGGCTGCGCTGGGCAGCCCGCAGTTCCCCCAGGGTCAGKCGGTGATCGGGGATGGTATCGAGGCTGGCGAAGACCTCGCGCATGGRGCCGTCGAGTTGCGCATCGGTGAGCGCCAGCTCGCCGCCCTGGAACGCAGCCATTTGGGCCGCGGTSGTGAAGATGTTGCCGTAGCCTTCGCCCGTTGGCTTGGACTCGATCAGCTTGAAGTCCACCCACTCATGCGGTGAATGCAGGGTGATGCCGGTATGGCCCACTTCCCCAGCCCAGCCGATAGCGGTGGTGGTGTCGTCGCTGATCTGCACCTGCCACCAGCGCTTGCCGGTTTCGTCCAGGGCGAAGGTGGTGGGTAGCTTAGTGGGATCCGGCGCGGCCGGCCTTGACTGCGTCAGTGTTGCAATGTCGAAGCGCTGGGGATACGGGCCGTTGATGGGACCGTTGGCGACAAACGTCAGGGGAAAAACCGGCCAGCCCTGTTCCAGATCGGCCACCAGTAGCTTGCCTCGATCGCCTTTGCCCAAGGTCGGTATTGCGTCATAGGCCGCTCTGGTGATCCACACGGGGGCACCGGCAGCCGCAGCCACCAGGATGCCCCGATAGAGCGTGGCGCCCGGCTTGCCAACGGTGCCCTGTTTGGGCGGTCGGACAATATCCCTCGCCGCATACGGCACGCCGTTGCYGTACCGGAACAGGCTCGCCTCCTTGGCGCCCTTGGGCAACGCTGCCTTGCGCTCGATCCACTGCAGGGTCTGCACCGKCCTGACCTTCACGTAGAGGGCATCCTCATGCGGAGTGCCGTCCAGCTCCACGAGGGTGTTSGCGGCAAGCAAGCCGGCCTTGGCCTCGGCCAGCACCGGGTTGCACAGTGGCGCCTTCGGCGCCACGCGCAGCAGTGTCTTCTCCKGCAACTTGGCCGATGCCGCGGCCGCCCGGCTCTTGGCGAGGAAGCCACTCAATTCAGGACCGGCAATGATCTCCTGRTGCAGGATCACCCTGTCCTGGCCAGGATCCTTGATTCGCCGGTAYTCCCCCAGGTGGCCGAGCAAGGCGCCRGCCTTGAYGSCGATGGCGGAYTTGGGCGTGACCACGCTGTCGAAGATTTCGGGGGCCTTGCCTTGCGGCTCCAGATGGCTGAGCGGCACCCAGCCACGCTCTGCGCCGCCCAGCGGCTCGATTTGGCCAGTAGTTGGAGGGGCAATAGTGCCCTCGATCAAGCTGCGGATCCTGACCCAATTCTTGTCCGCGCTGCGTTCGACGGCGGTGAAGCGGGCTCCGCGGGGCAGGATGCCGAGGATGGTGCCCTTGGGATTGGGTAGCGAACAGATGCGCAGGCCCAAGACCGCTTGTGCGGTTGCGCCCGACGCGGCTGCCTGCTTGGGGCTGGCTTGTTTGTGATCCGCTTTCTGCGCCACGCGGTAGACGGTTGCCGGCCAGTAGTCCGGGCGCTTGACCTTGGCACCCAGGCGCTCGTAGTCGCTAAACGAGCGCAGGTGCATGGCCAGACAGAAGTAGGTCAGCTTGTTGCCCGCCAGCGTGTTGGCCATCGCCTGGACGTAGTGAATGCCGCAATGCACGCCGGAGGGGCCCAGCGGATAGAAGCCGTTGTCGGCCAGGCTGAGCGCCGTGTAGTAGAGCGCGGCGTCGCGCACCTCCTTGCCGGCCTTGTCTTTGAAGGGGAACTTGAACGAAGGCATGGTCACTCCCGTGCGCTTACGAAGCGTCCGAGAAAGACTGGGAGAACTCGCCGTCCGGCGGTCTGCCGGATGCTGGAGCGCACGCTAGCGGCGGTGAGTTACCAGCACAGGCGACGTTGAAACGCAGGGCGGAATGATTGGGCATGGCCGATCTCTTTGGAATGCCAAAGGCGATACAAGCCATGCTTCAGGTAAACAGCGCCCCCGTATATAGGCCGTTTCCCATTCATGCGGCTGAAAATTCAGAAAGCGCACGGATTTCGTCGCGGCTGGCTTCCGCGATGGCGAGATGCTGCCGCCGTCCGGCAATGGGGCCGGAGCGCGCCGGCGCGAACGTGGAGTCAGGTTCGCGCCGGCAACATGAAAAATCAAATCACCAGTTCAATCAAGAACGGCCCCGCCTTCGCATTGGCCGCCGTGAACAGCGCCGCAAACCCCTCCATGTCCACCGCGCGCGCAGCCTCCACGCCCATGCCATTGGCCAGCTTCACCCAGTCGAGATCGGGGTTGCCGATGTYGAGCATGTCGAGCGCGGTCTTGCCGGGATTGGCGCCGACACCGGCGAGTTCGCCCAGCAGGATGGCGTACTTGCGGTTGGCGAGCACCACCACCGTCACGTCGAGCTTTTCGCGCGCCATGGTCCACAGCGATTGCAGCGTGTACATGCCGGAGCCATCGGCCTGCAGCGCGACCACGCGGCGGCCGGGCGCGGCGACGGCGGCGCCGGTGGCCAGCGGCAGGCCTTCGCCGATGGCGCCGCCGGTGAGTTGCAGCCAGTCGTGCGGCGCGGCGTGCACGGTGCCGGGATAGAAGGCGCGGCCGAAGCTCACGCTTTCTTCCACCACGATGGCCTGCTCTGGCAGCAGCGCGGTCAGGGTCTGCGCCACGGCTTCGGAGGTCACGGCGCCCCTGGCGATCTCGTGCATGGAGACGGAGGCGGGCAGCGCCACGACKGGCGCGCCAAGTTCGTCGGCCAGGCGCGCCAGCGCTTCGGCGAGGTCCTGCTCGGGGCGGGCGAGCACGAAGACTTCGGCGTCTTCCGGATACGGGCGCGGCGACTTGCCGGGGTAGGCGAAGAAGGTCACGGGCGGCGGCGCGCCGACCAGGATCACGTTGCGGATGCCGGCCAGCTTGGCGCGCGCCGCGTCGCCGGAGTACGGCACGCGGTCTACGTTGAAGCGGCCACGGCCGCGCGACACGCGCGCATTGGACATCGGCGTGATCAGGCGCGCGTCGGTGGCGGCGGCGATGCGATGGGCGTCCGCCAGCGCGGCTTCGCGCAGCGCGGTGCCGGCCAGCACGATCAGCGTGGGCTGGCCGGAGCGCAGCACGCGCGCGGCCTGCTGCACGGCGTCGGGCGAGACCTTGGGCACCGGCAGCGGCGCCAGCGGGGCGGCCACCTTGCCGCCGGCGTCCCAGCACACGTCCGAGGGCAGGATCAGGCTGGCCACGCCGCCCGGCGCGGCGCAGGCCGCCTGCACGGCGGTGGCCGCATCGGCGCCGACCGAGGCAGCGTGCGTGGCGGTGCGGGTCCACACCGAAACCGGGCGCGCCCAGCCTTCGGTGTCGGCGGTCAGCGGCGCGTCGAACGGCCGGTGATAGGTAGCCTGGTCGCCGATGATGTTGATCACCGGGGTCTGCGCGCGGCGCGCGTTGTGCAGGTTGGCCAGGCCGTTGGCCAGGCCCGGGCCGCAGTGCAGCAGGGTGGCCGCGGGCTTGTCGGCCATGCGCGCGTAGCCGTCGGCCGCGCCGGTGACCACGCCTTCGAACAGGCCGAGCACGCAGCGCATGCCGGGGATACGGTCGAGGGCGGCCACGAAGTGCATTTCACTGGTGCCGGGATTGGCAAAGCAGGTGTCCACGCCGCACGCCAGCAGCGTCTTCACCAGGCTCTCGGCGCCGTTCAGTTCGCCCTGCCCGTGGTCTCCATGATTCGCCTGGTTGCGCTCGGTAGTCTGCATTTGCTTGTTTTCCGGTTGGGTTGCTGGATGGGGATGTGGATGTGAATCGGGATGCGGAATCGGGTTGCTGGCCCGCTCACGGTTGCGTGGCCGCGCGTGCCGGATAGGCCGGGGCAGCCCCCGCGCCCGGCGCGAGCAGGTCGAAATCCAGGCACACGAACTCGCTCGGGAATTCGATGCGTGCGTAGTAGACGATCACGCCGTCCACGCAGGCATGGCGGCGCAGTTCGGCCACCGGCGCGCCCACCGGCAACGCCAGCCGGGCTGCGGTTTCGGCGCCGGCGGCGATGATCGACAGGCGCTGGCGGGCGGCCGTCACCTTGAGATGCGGAAAGCGGTCCAGCACCGGCACCGAGGCGCCCTGGCGGAAGGCCTCCGGCTCGCGCGCGAACACGCTGGCCTCGATATAGACCTCGCCAAGCGCGAACGGCCGTTGCTCGATACGGTGCAGCCGGCGCAGGAAATGATAGCCCGGCGCGCGCGCGGCGCTGCATGGCAGCCCCAGTTCGTCGGGCAATGGCACCAGGCCGTCGGATTCGCTGAGCGCCTCGGTGCCGAGCCGGTCGCCTACCGCCACGGCCTGGTCCCAGCTCACGGGCAGCATCAGCGGGCGCCGCTCGCGGTAGCCGGTCTTGACGAAAGTGCCGCGCCCGCGCTCGCGGGTCAGCAGGCCCTCCTCGTCCAGCAGCGACAGCGCGTTGTGCATCGTCATGCGCGCCACGCCGAACTCGCGGCAGAGCTGTTCCAGCGAGGGGATGCGGGCGCCCGGCCGCCATTCGCCGCTCTCGATATGGCGGCGGAAGATGGTGGCAAGCTGGAGATAGACGGGCTGGCGGCTGCGCGAGAGGAGATCGCTGGCAAAGGCCGGGTTCGGCGGAGGGTTCTGCATGGGCGTCCGGGTGCGCGGGCTGGCCCGGCGGCGGCTGGCGCAGCCGTGGCTGCAAGCGAGCTACTTTAGTAAGGTCTACAAAGCTAGACTACTAGGGTTAACTAGGGGGTCGGGGCCGAGCAGGGGCCGGAAATGAAAAAAGCGCGGGATGGCYCCCGCGCTTCGCTTGCAGTCCATGTCGTGCGGCATGGCGCCGCGTGGCTCACGCCGCGAGCGCCTGCGCGTATTGCGGCGGCCTGACCTGCCTGAGGTCGGGCGCCGGGATGACCGCCGACGCCGCCACGGGCGCGGCCAGCCAGCCTTGCACCGTGGCCTGGACGCCGTCGGCCTGCGCCTGCTTGCGCCGGTAGGCCGAGCGCTTCTTGGACGGCAGTTCCATTGCATCGCGGCGCGGCAATCCGACCGGCATGCCCACGTTGCCGCCCTCAAGCACCTCGCCCCCGCACTCCATCCAGAAACTCTCGTAGTCGCACAGGATCTCGCGCGGCGTGTGGCGCTGGCGCCCGACGTGATTGGCCCGGGACACACCCACGATGCGCTGCACGTCCAGCGCGGCGGCAAAGCCCAGCAGCGCTTCCATCACTGCGTCCTTGGGGCGCAGACCGTCGCAGGCCTTGGTCGACTCGCGGATGAGGTCCCGGCTGTTCTCGCCCATCGGGCCCTGCAGGCCGCCGACGAAGATCTCCGCGCCATCCTTGCCCCGCCTGAGGTAGAAGCTGATCTGGCTCAGGCAGGTGCCGCTGGCGATGTCCTGCCAGTAGAAGGCCAGTTCGCCTTCCTTCGGATTCGGCCCGGCATCGGCCAGGCGCAGCACGTAGCGGCCCTCGCCGAAGGCACATTCCAGGCCGCCTTGCACGTAAATGCGCTCGCACAGCGCCAGCGGCACCAGCGCGTTCAAGGTCCGGTAGTGGTCCAGTACCGTGCCCATGCGCTCGCGAAAACCAAGTCCGGACACGCCCAGCGGGCGGTACGGACGCTCCAGCAGCGCCGGCTTGGCCGCGGCCACGCGCCGCATCAGCGCACACGACTCCACGGCCTGCAACCAGCCGCGCACTGCGGCGAAACGGAACGCCGAACGGCAAATCAGCTTTATCCGCTTGAAGCGCCAGCGGCCACCTTGTTGCGGATAGCAGAATGCCGCCAGCGCCGTCAGCGTAGCGAGATAGCGAAGATAGAAAAACGGCCCGAGGTTATTGAAATAACCACGGGCATGGATGGCCGACAGCCACTGAAGGCTAGACATGGGTCCCTGCACGACTTGATGCTCCCCTGTTCCTGATGCAGCTAGCCGGTATCCGGTCTTATGCTGATTGCTGCCCTTGACACGAATTTCACGAAACGGCCGGATCCGGACCAGGGGCCAGAACCGGGCAAATGTATCCATCTCGTAATAATTCGTAACGGATGGTAATACGTCTCGTTGACCGGGAGATGAAGAATCTTTGGCCGCAAGAAAAAAAGCCGGCTGATGCCGGCTGGGGGTCTCTCGGGACCTCCGGGGGGACCTTCCGGGATGCGGGGGGCTTGCTGGCCGCGACTCAGCGGTGCGCCGCCGGCCGTTGTTGCCGCTCCGTGGCGAAATACAAAACCGCCAGCACCGGCAGCCCGAACCCGATCCAGCTGGTCAGCGCCCAGCCGCCGTAGGCGAACGCCCAGGCACCCAGCGCGGAAGCAACGGCGCCACCCGTGAAGAAGATCGCCATGAAGATGCCGTTGAGCCGGCTGCGGATGGTGCCGCCGAGCGCGAAGATGGCGCGCTGGCCGACCACCAGGTTGGCGGCCACGCCGAAGTCCAGCGTGATGGCAGCCAGGGTCAGTGCCGCCAGCGCCGGCGTCGATCCCGGCGTGCCGGCCATGCCCAGCAGGAAGGCGCCAGCCGCCAGCGCCATGGCCAGCGTGGTCATGCGGCGGCCGAGTCCGCGATCGGCCGCGCGTCCGGCGAGCGGCGCCGCCACGGCGCCGGCCACGCCCGCCAGTGCGAACAGGGCGATGCCCTTCTGGCTCATGCCGAATCCGGGCCCGGCCAGCCACAGCGGCACGGTGGTCCAGAACAGGCTGAAGGCGCCGAACATGCACGCCTGATAGGCAGCCCGCCGGCGCAGCACCGGCTGGCTGCGCAGCAGTTGCCACATCGAAGCCAGCAGCGCGCCGTAGCGCACCGCCGGCGCCGGGCGGCGGTCCGGCAGCAGGCGCGCCAGCACCGTCGTCAGTACGGCCATGCCCACGGCCGAGCCGGCGAAGATGGCATGCCAGCCCCACAGGTCGGTGACCAGGCTGGACACCGGCCGCGCCAGCATGATGCCGAGCATCAGCCCGCTCATCACATTGCCCACCACCTGGCCGCGCGCATGCTCGGGGGCCAGGTGCGCGGCGAACGGCACCAGCACCTGGGCCGCCACCGAGCTGAGCCCGATGCACACGGCCGCCGCCAGGAACACGCCGGCATGGCCGGCCAGGGCCGCGGCGGCCAGCGCCACCGCGCTGGCCGCCAGCAGCGTGCAGATCAGCCGGCGGTTTTCGATGATGTCGCCCAGTGGCACGATCAGCAGCAGGCCGACGCCGTAGCCGGCCTGGATCACGGTCACGATCAGGCCGGCGGCCTGCGGCGACAGCCCCAGCGCATGGCCGATCGGGCCGACCAGCGGCTGGGCGTAGTACAGATTGGCCACGATCAGGCCGCAGGCGGTCGCCAGCAGCAGCGTCATCCAGCTCGCGCCGCCCACGGGGCCCGCCTGCGCTGTCGCCGCGCAGTCCGCTCTTGTCGTCATGATCGTATTCCTGCAGCTGACCTCGGCCGGCRCCCGATACGGGTTAACCAGAGGTCGAAGGGCGTGATCATGCCTCAGATGGCGCAAGCTTGCAGGCGGCGGTCCGGCTCACGGCAGGTAGCCCAGCAGCCGCCACCAGACATAGTCCAGCGGCATCAGCACCAGCAAGGTCGGCACGGCCAGCGCCAGGCACAGCCGGGTGCCTGCGCGCAGCCCCACCCCGCCAAGCTGCATGGCGATCACGATGGGCGGCGACTGATAGGGAAAGAACACCGTGGAAAAGACCGGCACCTGCAGCATCAGCACGGTTTCCAGCGGCAGGCCGGTGGCCTGCGCCAGTTCCCTGGCCAGCGGCGTCAGCACCGCCGGCAGGCCCGGCAGCGTGGTCACCAGCCCCAGGGCCGCGCCCACCGCGCCGAGCGCCGCCACATTCGCGGCGTTATGTCCCGGCGACAACGGCAGCCACTGCAGCAAGGCCTTGCTGATGGCCGTGCCCAGCCCGGTCGACTCCACCACCGCACCCAGGCCGAGGAAGCCGGCTACATAGATCAGCGGCGTCAGGTGCACCTGCTCGGCCAGCATGCGCGGCGACACCAGCCCCACGCCCGGCAGCAGGCACACGATGCAGGCCGCCAGCGAAATCCAGGCAGGCGAGATACCGTGCAGCGCATCGGTGGCAAACCCGGCCACGGCCAGCGCCAGGATCGCCGCCAGCACGGTCTCCTGCCGGCCCGGCGTGCCCAGGTCCTGGGGCGGCAGCGCGGCGAGCTGCCCCTTCTCCGGGAACAGCCGGCACACCAGCCACACCAGCAGCACGGTCTTGAGCGCGCCGAGGATGGGGAAATGCAGCAAGAGATAGCTGCCGTAGCTCAGGTTCACGCCGTACAGCGAACTCGCCGCGCCGAGCAGCACGCTATTGGGGATATTGGCCGGCAGGATGGTGGTCGGCGGCATATAGCTGGCCGCGGCCACCGTGAGCACCATGCCGATGCGGCCGTTGGAGCCGGGGCCATAGCCCAGGCGGTCGGCCAGCGCCAGCACGATGGGCATCAACAGCAGCACCCGCCCGGTGGTCGACGGCATCAGGAAGGCCAGCCCGACCGCGCTCAGCGCCACGGTGGCGATCACCTGCCGGTAGCTGCCCACCCGCCCACGGAAGATGATCGCCGCCAGGCGCTGCGCCAGCCCGGTCTGGCGCAAGGCCACGCCGGTCACGGCGCCGCCGAACATCAGCCACCAGGCGGTGGAGGTAAAGCCGGAGAACACCACCGGGGGCGGCGCCACGTGCAGCAGGACGGCGCACAGGAAGAACAGCAGCGTGGTGGTGGGCTCGGGCAGCACGCCGAGCGCCCAGCAGCACACCGTGGACAGCACCAGCGCCGCCGCCAGGACAAGCGGGCCGGGCGCGCCGAGGGCGTGCCCCGCCAGCCAGACCGCGGTGACGCATACGGCAATGACGGCGGCGGCGCGCGCGCTGTCGGAGAGATTGCCGGCTTGCGGCGGGCTGGGCGCGGGCTTCGGCGGGGCCGCGGCGGCTGCGCCGGCCGCGGGATAGCCTGGCTGGGGGCTGGTATGGCTCATGGGGGCGAACTCCGGGGTGCCTTGGGATGTGCGCCATGCTAGGGCGATGCGCCGTGGCCGGGTTACACTTTCCGGGCAAGTTCTTACGAATTCCAGCCACCATCGGCAATCCGGTTCCATCACTTCGCCCCGCATGCCACGTCCGACTTACCAGCCCATACCGCTGACCGAGCCCACCGCCGAACAACCGGTCATCGTGCACCTGCGCCTGCCGCCACCCAATGCGATCATTCGCCGCCACCGGCATGCTTGGGGCCAGGTCTCCCTGCCGCTGCGCGGCAGCATGCGCGTGACCGCGGCCGGCACCACCTGGGTGGTGCCGGCCATGCGCGCGGTATGGATCCCGCCGGACGTGGAGCACGAGGTGGTCACGCTGGGCGACGCCGCGCTGCATGCCTGCTATGTGCTGCCGGCGGCGTCGCCGCTGTCGTTGTCCACCTGCACGGTGCTGGAGGTGTCGGCGCTGATGCGCCAGTTGCTGGTCACGCTGGCCGATGCCGCCCGGCTCTCGCCGCGCCGGCGCCAGCTCAGCGCCGAACTTCTGCTCGAGGAACTGCGGGTGGCGCCCACCCTGTGGCCAGGGCTGGCGCTGCCCACCGACCGACGCCTCAAGGCGCTGTGCGATGCGCTGATGGAAGCCCCCGGCTCGGCCCTGAGCCTGGCGCAATGGGCGGCGCACACAGGCGCCAGCGAGCGCACGCTGGCGCGCCTGTTCCGCACCGAGCTGCACACCAGCTTCGCGGCCTGGCGCCAGCAGCTGCGCCTGGCCCACGCGGTCGACCTGATGAGCCGTGGCAAGCCGCTGGCCCATGTGGCGGCGGAAACCGGCTACGCCAATGCCGGGGCCTTCTCCACCATGTTCCGCCGCGCCCTGGGACAGGCACCGCGCGACTTCCTCGCGCACCGGGCCGAAGCGTAGACGGGACCGCCAGGGGACGGCAGCCGGGCATGGACGAGCGCCACCGAAACCGGGTAGATTCGCCTGCGTATCAACGTATGCGGCCAAGCTCGCGGAGGCAGCCTTTGGGCGAGAAAACACATCTGGGACGCGCCATCCACTGGTCCGCCGGTCCGCAGGCACATGCCGGCGAGATGCTGGCCGCCGGCCTGGGCATGGCCGCACCGCTGCTGCTGGCCGGCGCCATGGGGCACCAGCCCCTCGGCCTTGCCGCGGCGCTTGGCAGCCTGGCCATCGGTTCCGGCACCACGCCGGCCGCGCCGGGCAGCGAAGCGGAGATGGCCCGCAGCGCCGGCGCCCAGGCGCGCGAACTGGCCGCGTTGCTGGCGCCGTTCGCTGCGGCGGCGGCCGTTGCCGCGGCCTGCTCCGGCCATGGCGCGGCCAGCGACGCCATCGTCATCCTGCTTGCCGTCGCGGCCGCGGCCATCGGGGCCTATAGCCGCCCGCTCGCCGTTGCCTCGACGCGCTTGCTGCTGTTCCTGGTCATCGCCGCCAATAGCGCAGGCGCGGCGCCGTACCGCGGCGGCTTCCTGCTGCTCGCGCTGGCCGGCGCGCTCGCCGCAGCCGCCGCGCTGCGCTGGCTGTTTCCCGGCCATCACTTCGACTGGATCGCGCTGACGGTGGCCCTGCTGATCCAGCGCCAGCCCGGACTGCCTTCGCTCAAGACCACGCAGCGCGTAGGCGGCACCGTGCTGGGTGTGCTGCTGGCCGCCCTGCTGCTCGGCCACCAGCTGCCGGCCTGGGTCATCGCCGTCAACGCCGGCTGGCTGGCCGGCATGCGGCCCCTGCTGCGCAGCCGCAACTACCTCGCCTACTCGGCGGCGATGACGCCGCTGATGGTGCTGATCACGGGCGCGGGCAATGCGTCCACGGCCGGGGCCATGAGCGGCATGCTGGCCGACCGCGTGGCGGCGACCGTGATCGGCGCCGCCCTTGTCATCCTCGCCGACGGCGTTGCGCTGCGCCTGCTGGCGAAGCCGCTCAGCCGAACCTCGCCAGGTTGAGCGCGGGCAGCGAGCCGCCCGGTCCTTACTCGAAGGCGCTCTTCACCGGCGGCGCCAGCAGGGCCAGCAACTCGCGCACATCGTCCAGCTGTTCGAGGTTCATCACCATGGCTTCGATGTCGGACTGGCGCTTTGCATCGATCAGGCCGCCGGTCAGCGCGCGGTACTTCATCGCCACCTCGGCATTGGACTGCGGCGACTCGATGGCGCGCGACATCTGCCGGTTGATCTCGATGCGCTGACCGTCCGTGAAKGTGACCGCCAGGCGCACGCGCCCGCGGCCATGCTGGCCGGCGGCGTCGAACCCGGGATCGTGCCTGACCGCGATGCGCGGCAGCAGCGCCCAGACATCGTCGGCGTCGATGCGCGAAGGAGCGAACTGCGGCACCAGCGCGGCGCCGTCGAGCACCGCCACCGCCAGCGCGTAGCCGATGTTCATCTGCGCGCCGATCGGCGTGAGCGGGCGCTCCGGCACCCACCAGCCGTGGTGGTAGACGGCGTGCGACACGTCGACCTCGATGCGCGCGATCTGCTCCGCGCGCAGCGCGCGCTGCGCGCCCACGTCGAACAGCGCGTCCAGCGGCGCGTGGATGCCGCCCATGGCCGCATATGGCTTGATCACGATGCGCTCGACTTCCCAGCGCTCGCCCAGGCCATCGGTGATCTGCGACGCATCGGGCGCATGCCCTTCGCCGAAGGTGGAGAGAAAGCCGCCGTACTCCCGCTCGAACACGCGCTTGATGCCCGTGTAGCCGCCCGCCGCCAGCACCGCCGCATAGAAGCCGTTGCGCGCGGAAAAGCCGTGGTGCATGCGCTTGCACATGGCCTCGTACTGCGCAGCCATCAGCCCGGCCGACTGCGTGCCCGCCAGCCCCAGCGCATCCTCGAAGCGGGCGGCGTCCAGGCCCAGCAGCTTGCCCACCGCGGCGGCGGCCGCGTGCGTGCCGAACACCGAGCCGGAATGCCAGCCGCGCGAGAGCATCTGCCCGCCGTGCAGCGCCATGCCCACGCGCGGCCCGACCTCGTAGCCGGCCAGGGCCGCCTGCAGGAATTCGCGGCCGCTCACGCGTTGCTCGCCGGCTGCCGCCGCCCATAGCGCCGGCAACACCAGCGAGGCGCTGTGTAGCGGGCCTAGCGGATGATAGTCGTCGAGCTCGAAGCCCTGGATGAAGGTGCCGTTAAGCAGCGCCGCGCCCGGCGCGCTGGTGCCCGCGCCCCAGCCCACGATGGTGTGGCTGCCCTGGCCTTCGGTCTTGCGCACGATTTCCACCGCGGTGCGCGACCACGGCAGCCGGGCGCCGACGATGGCGCAGGCGATGCCGTCCAGCGTCAGCGCCTTGGCGCGCTCGCGGGCCTTCTCCGGTGCATGCGCCAGGTCGAAGCCGGCGAGCCAGAGCGCGAGCCGGCCGGTAGGGCCGGCCGGATCGGTGGGGGCCTGGGCCTGGGACTGCGGTTGCGGTTGTGATTGCTGTTGGGACATGGCAGGGCGGAGTGATCGCACGGAGCGGTTGGACGGAGCGGGTGACGGGAACGGACCAAGCTTGCGCTGGCCGTGTCCGCCCAGCACAGTACTGTTGTTATGTGTTTATATTCTAGGTACAACCGTTCCTGCCTTGCAAGCGATTTTTTTGCGCCGATGCCTGGGCACGGCCGCGCGCGGGCATTCCGCTCCGGCGTGGCGGAGGGAAAGGAAACGGAACGCGGAACGCGGAAGGGAGGAAAAGCCGGAAGCGGTGCGCTAACGGGACGCACCGGCACCGCGGCGTGCTTGATAGAATCGGCCAGTCAGCGCCCTGACCCCACGATACGAGGCCCCCGATGCCCATCGCAGACACCAAAGCCACGCCCTACTACGCAGTGATCTTCACCTCCATCCGCACCGATGCCGACGGCGGCTACGGCGCCATGGCCGACGCGATGGAAGCCTCCGCATCGCAGCAGCCCGGCTTTCTCGGCGTCGAGTCGGCGCGCGAGGAAATCGGCATCACGGTGTCGTACTGGGAGAGCCTCGAAGCGATCGCCGCATGGAAGCGCGACGCCGCGCACCTGATGGCGCAGAAGCTCGGCCGCGAACGCTGGTACGAGGCGTACAAGACGCGCATCTGCAAGGTCGAGCGCGACTACGAGTTCGCGCGGCCCTGAGGCGCCGCGGCCAACCCCAGGCTCAAATGCTCCCGTCCCGCCGCAGCGCGGCAACGACGCCCGCGTCCACACCCCATTCACGCAGGATCGCCTCGCTATCCGCGCCAGCCTCGACCGGCGCCCGGGGCACGCCGGCCGGCGTGCGGCTAAAGCGCGGCGCCGGCGCCGGCTGCACCACCCCCTCGATCTCCAGGAAAGTCTCGCGCGCGCGGTTGTGCGGGTGTGCGGGAGCTTCGTCCCAGTCCAGGATCGGCGCGAAGCAGGCATCGCTGCCTTCGAGCAATTCGCACCATTCGTCGCGCGTGCGCGTGAGGAACATTTCTGTCATGCGAGCCTTGAGCGCGGGCCACTGGCGTTTGTCCAGCTGCGCATCGAAGGCCGGGTCGTCCAGGCCGCAGCGCTCGCGCAACAGCGCGTAGAACTGCGGCTCGATGGCGCCCACCGCCACGTACTTGCCGTCGGCGCAGGCATAGGTGTCGTAGAAATGCGCCGCGCCATCGAGCAGGTTGTCGCCGCGCTTGTTGGTCCAGCGGCCGGCGGCCTTGAAGCCGTACATCATGGCGCCGAGCAGCGCGGTGCCGTCGGTCATGGCGGCGTCCACCACCTGCCCCTTGCCGGACTGGCGCGCCTCGTTGAGCGCGCACATCACGCCGAACGCCAGCAGCATGCCGCCGCCGCCGAAATCGCCGACATAGTTGAGCGGCACCGCGGGCGGCTCGCCCGCGCGGCCGATGGCGTGGAGCGCGCCGGCAATGGCGATGTAGTTGATATCGTGGCCGGCGGCCTGCGACAGCGGCCCGTACTGGCCCCAGCCGGTCATGCGGCCGTACACCAGCGCCGGGTTGCGCGCCAGGCAGGCCTCGGGGCCCAGGCCCAGGCGCTCCATCACGCCGGGGCGGAAGCCTTCGATCAGCACGTCGGCTTTCGCGATCAGGTCCAGCACCACCTGCGCCGCGCCGGGCTTGCGCAGGTCGATGGCCAGCGAGCGCTTGCCGCGCGCGGTCACGTCGCAGCGCGCGCGGCCGGCGCTGGTGGCGGCCGGCTCGCCCGCGGCGGCGGGCCTGGGCCGGTCGATGCGGATCACCTCGGCGCCCTGGTCGGCCAGCATCATCGCGCAGAACGGCGCCGGGCCGATCCCTACCATCTCCACCACCTTCAGTCCTGCCAAGGGTCCCGCCATATCCTGTCTCCGGTTGTCTGTGTCCGGGTGCGCCCCGGATGTGCCTTGGCGGGCAGTTTGCCACGGGCGCCGGGCGGGCGAATCGTCAATAGCGACGAATCGGGCTGCCGGTGACGTCAGATGCCGGGCACGGCGAAAGCCGGGGGGTTGGCGCGAAGCGCGTGCCGCAGCGCGTCCGCGGTCAGCTCCGGCAGCCCGGCGGGCACGGCGAGCCCGTCCTGCGCCAGCGCGCCGGCCACGCTCACCACCTTGTCGGCACGGTACTGGCGCCCGCTGCCGATGGCGGCCTCGAACGCGTTGGCGCGCTGGTTGATCTCTTCCGGGTCGGCGCTGACCAGCAGCACGGCGTGGGCCAGCACCACGTGCAGGCTCGCATCGGCCGCGCCGGCCACGCGGCGCCAGTACTGCGCCGTGCCGGCAATCTTGCGCGCGTCCGCGGCCGGGCCCCAGGCCAGGTTGAAGCGGCCGTCGCAAAAGGAGCCGTCCACGGCCTGCCAGTGCGTGCGCAGCCCGAGCTGCGACAGCGCGCCGGCCAGCACTTCGCACAGGTGCAGGTAGACCGCCTCGGCATGCGTGCCGGCGCCGCCGCGCACCGGATAGGCCAGGCTCAGGTTGAGGATGCCCGGACCCTGCGGCACCAGTCCGCCGCCGGACAGCCGCAGCCACACCGGGCAGCCGCGCGCGGCAAAGGCGCTGCGCCCGGCCTCGAGTTGCGCGTGGCGCAGGTAGCTGCGCGGCACCACCAGCGACACTGGTGCCTGCCAAAGGTGCGCCAGCCAGCGGCCGGCGGCGGCCTGCTCGAGCATGGCCTGCTCGGCGCGCAGCGGATCGGGATCGGTGGGGTCGGGAGTGAGGTAGGCGAAGGACATGGGTTGCATCGTGACGACGTTGCACAAGTACCGCCGGCCAATACTGCCACGTCCCCGCCGAGATACAAAGATGGCCAGGCGCTGCCACGGCGGCCACGCCCGGACCCAACGCCAGGCTTCACCCTCCCAGGTGCGCCTTCAGCAAGGCATTGAACTCATTGGCCCGCTCCATCTGACTCATATGCCCGGTGTCGTCGAAGACCTTGACGGTCGCCTGCGCCGGCGCGTTGCGCGCATGCGAGGCCGGCACGATGCGGTCCTGCGCCCCCCACACCACCAGCACCGGCTTGCCGCCGAGCTTGCGCCCCGGCTGCTCGGTCTGCCGGCCGCCACCGAACAGGCTCTCGCCCAGGCTCGCCAGCGCCTGCGTCACGCCGTCCAGGCGCTTGTACTTCAGGAGATCGTCCAGCATCTGGCGGCTGACCAGCCCGGTATCGGCGAACAGCTGCTCCACCACCGGCTTGAGATCGCGCCGCGACTGCGCGCTGACGAAGCCTTCGGTGTAGCCATTGTTGATCTCGTCGCCGAAGCCGACCGGCGAGATCAGCGCCAGCGAGCGCACCCGCTGCGGCGCGTCCACCGCCAGTTGCGTGGCCACGCCGCCGCCCATCGAATGGCCCACCAGGTGGGCCTGGCCGATATCCAGCGCATCCATGAACTGCGCGACAAAGCCCGCCAGCGCGGCCAGCGTGGTGCCGGGCAGCCGCGGCGTGGACTGGCCATGCGCGGGCAGGTCCAGCGCCACCACGGTATGGGTGCCGGCCACCGCATCGAGATTGAACAGCCACGCGTCGAGGTCGCCGCCGAAGCCGTGCAGGAAGAGCACGGTCTCGGCGCCCTCGCCGCGCTTCGCGTAGCGCACGCGGATGCCGTCGATATCGATGAACTGATAGGCGGCCGCCGCGGCAGCGTCATCGTCCTCATCCGCCGCCGGGGTCTCGTAGGCGGCCACGTAGGCATCGATCTCCGCGTCGCTGACCCCGGCGGGCGCCAGCACGCCGAGCAGGGCCTTCACCGGCAGCACATCGCCCACCGCCGCCACCTTGCGGCGCAGCGTGCCGGCGTCGGGCGCTTCCACCGCGTTGGCGATCTTGTCGGTCTCCACGTCGAGGATGGGCATGCCCACGGTGATCTGCGCGCCCTCTTCCACCAGCCAGTCGTTGACGGTGCCTTCTTTCATCGACAGGCCCCATTTGGGCATGACGATCGGGGTGATCTCGGCCATCAGTGTTTCCCTCCTTTCACGGTCTTGCGCGCGGCATCGGCGATCTGCGCCGCGCTGGGGATGTAGAGGTCTTCCAGCGCGGGCGAGAACGGCACCGGCGTGTGCGGCGGGCACACCATCTCGATGCCGGCCTTGAGCGCGCCGAAGGCTTGCTGCGCGACCTGGGCGGCGATGTCGGTGGCGATATTGCAGCGCGGGCTGGCTTCGTCCACCACCACCAGGCGGCCGGTGTTTTCCACGGTCTCCAGCACGGTGTCGATATCGAGCGGCGAGAGCGTGCGCAGGTCCACCACCTCGGCCTCGATGCCTTCCTTGGCCAGCGTGGCGGCGGCTTCCAGCGCGCGGTGCACCATCAGCCCGTAGGTGACGATGGACACGTCCTTGCCGTCGCGCACGATATTGGCTTCGCCGAACGGGATCGCATACGAGTTCTCCGGCACCTCGCCTTCGAAGCCGTACAGGTTCTTGTGCTCGCAGAAGATCACCGGGTCGTTGTCGCGGATGGCCTGGATCAGCAAACCCTTGGTGTCGTACGGCGTGGACGGGCACACCACCTTGAGCCCGGGGATATGCGTAAACAGCGGCGTGAGCATCTGGCTGTGCTGGGCCGCCGCGCGGAAGCCCGCGCCCACCATGGCGCGGATCACCACCGGGGTCTCGGCCTTGCCGCCGAACATATAGCGGAACTTGGCCGCCTGGTTGAAGATCTGGTCGAAGCACACACCCATGAAGTCGATGAACATCAACTCCGCGATCGGGCGCATGCCGCAGGCCGCCGCGCCGATGGCCGCGCCCACGTAGGCGGACTCGGACAGCGGCGTGTCCAGCAGGCGGTCGCCGTGCTTGGCGTAGAGGCCCTTGGTGACGCCGAGCACGCCGCCCCAGGCGTCTTTCTCGCCGTCCGCGCCGGCGCCGCCGACGATATCCTCGCCGAGCATGATCACGCTCGGGTCACGGGTCATTTCCTGGTCGATCGCCTCGTTGATCGCCAGCTTCATGCTGAGTTTGCGGGACATGGTTTGGTCTCCTGTTCGTGCTGTTCGTGCTGTTCGTTCGTGCGGTCCGGTCTGCGCCGCGCTCAGTAGCTGACGTACACGTCGGTCAGCAGGTCGGCGGCGGTCGGGAACGGCGCGGCCTTGGCCTGCTGCACCGCGTCTYCGATCAGCGCGGCGACCTGTTCGTCGATGGCCTTGAGCTCCTCCGGCGCGATCACGCCGGCCTGGGTCACGGTGGCGGAGAACTTCTTCAGGCAGTCCTTGTTGGCGCGGATGTCGTCGAGCTCGCCGCTTGCGCGGTAGGTCTGCGCATCGCCTTCGAAATGGCCGTAGAAGCGCACCATCTTGCATTCGAGCAGGGCCGGGCCGCCGCCTTCGCGGGCGCGCTTGATGACTTCGCCGGCAGCCTCGTGCACGGCGAAGAAATCGGTGCCGTCCACGGTCACGCCGGGAATGCCGAAGCCGGCGGCGCGGTCCACATAGCTGTCCACCGCGGTGCCGTAGTCGCGCGCGGTCGATTCGGCGTATCCGTTGTTCTCGATCACGAAGATGACCGGCAGGTTCCATACGGCGGCCAGGTTCAGGCTCTCCAGGAAGGTGCCCTGGTTGGAGGCGCCGTCGCCGGCGAAGGTGATGCCGATCTCGCCCTTGCCGCGGAACTTGGCCGCCAGCGCGGCGCCGCAGATCAGCGGCGCGCCCGCGCCGAGGATGCCGTTGGCGCCCATCATGCCCTTGGACAGGTCGGCGATATGCATGGAGCCGCCCTTGCCGTTGCACGAGCCGCCCTTGCGCCCGTAGATCTCCTTCATCATCGCCACCGGGTCCACGCCCTTGGCGATGCAGTGGCCGTGGCCGCGGTGCGTGCTGGCGATGCGGTCGCCGTCGCCGAGGTGATGCAGGATGCCAACGCCGGCGGCTTCCTCGCCGGCATAGAGGTGGACGAAGCCGGGGATGTCGCCGCGGCCGAAGTCCACGTGCAGCCGCTCCTCGAAATCGCGGATGGTGCGCATGCGGCGGTAGACGGCGAGCAGGTCTTCCTTGCCGAGGGGCAGCGTGTTCTGGCTGCTTGAGGTTGTCGTCATGTCTGTCTCCTTCACGGTTTTTGCAGTGGCGGTATGTGAGCGGGGTTACGACTGAGGGTGCGGATGCGGGTGCGGGTACGGCTGCGAGACTGGCCGGGACGCCAGGGGCGGCGCCGCATGCGAAGGCGGCGCCTGCGCGCTCGGCGCGCGGCCGCCGCGCATCAGCCCGGCGGCGGCGGCGTAGCGCATGCAGGCCGCCACGTCGATGCTGAGGAAGGCGCGCTCGCGCAGCGTCACGGTGACTTCGTCTTGCTCGCCGAACACCAGCTCGCGCTCGCCGTCCAGCGCGACGACGCCGCTGCGCTGGCGCACGCGGTGCGGCACGCCGTCGGTCAGGCGCTCCCAGCCTGCGATGGGCACCGCGCTGAGCAAGCCAGGCGCGATCGGCGCGCGCAGTTCGAAGCGGCCTGCGCCGGCAGCCGCCAGCTCGATGGCCAGCCCGCCGGATTCGTGCCGGCCCACCGGGTCGAGCAGGCCGCCGATGGCGGACAGGCCGATGGCCTGCGGATCGGCGAAGGCGAGGTACACGGCGCCCAGCGTCTCGGTCTTCCACAGGGCGCGCGCGCCGATGAAGTGCTCGTGGGAGATGACCGCATCCACCAGCGCAATATCGCGGCGCACCTCGTTCGTGCCGGCGATGCAGATGTCCAGCCGCTTGTTGCCGGCCAGCGAGTGCGCCGCCGGAATGCGCCCGCTGGCGAACAGGCCGGTGGCGAGCCCGGTGATGGTGGCCTCGCGCATTTCGGGATAGGCGTTGTTGGTGCCGGTGGAGATGCCGGCGATCGGCACGTCGCCGCATTCGCGCACCACGGCGCGGTGGGTGCCGTCGCCGCCGAGCACGATGATGGCGGACACCCCCGCTTCGCGCAGCATGCGCGCGGCCAGGAAGGTGTCGTCCACGCGGGCGGTGACCGGCATGTCGAGGTACTCCACCCCGGGCAGCGCTGCGTCCGGCCCCTGGCGACGCGCGAGGTGCCGCGCCAGCAGCACGCGCATGCCCTCGCGGTCCGGCATCATCAGCACGCGACCCACGCCGCAGGCGGCCAGCGCGGCCAGCAGGCGCAGCACGATATTGACGCGGTCGGCCAGTTGCAGCGTGTTGGCGTTGGCGATCACGCGGCGGATATCGCGCGCCGAGACCGGATTGGCGATGATGCCCACCAGGGGCCGTTCGGCCAGCGTCTGCTCACCCATGCGTGTCTCCTGCCGTCTTGTCTTGTGACAGGCATATCGCAATGGGCGTGCCACCCGCCGGACACGCGCGCAGGGCAGGAAAAGCGCGGGATTACCCGCAGGAAAAAGGGACTTTGGCCGGGCGTGGCGGCGCACCGCGTGACAGGTGTCACAGCATCAGGTGTACGGCCGCTGGACAGGTGTCGCGAGGCGCGGGGCGCAGCGCGGCGCCGCGCTCAGTCGTGCGCCGCGTCGCGCTGGTTGGGGGACGCGATGCCGTAGCGCGCCATGCGCCGGTACAGCGTCATGCGGCTCACGCCGATCTGGCGTGCCACCGCGCTGAGGTTCCAGCCGGCGGCGCGCAGATATTGCATCAGCAACATCGCTTCGGGCGGCAGCTGGTGCGGATCGAAGCCGGGTGCCGGCGACGCCATCGCCGGCACCTGGACCGGGACCGGCTGCGCCATGGTGGCGGCCGGCGCCGCCGGCGCGGCCGCCGTGGCAAGCAGGCCTTGCTGGCGCGCCGCCGCGCCAATGCCTTCGGGCAGGTCTTCCACCTCGATATGTCCGTCGGTGCAGATCGCGCGCGCATACTCGAGCGCGTTGCGCAGTTCGCGCAGGTTGCCGGGCCAGGCATGCGCGTGCAGGCGCGCGCGCGCCGCCGGCGACAGGCTGACGGCGCCGGCGCCGGCGCCGATGCCAGTGCCAGTGCCAGTGCCAGTGCCAGTGCCAGTGCCAAGCATCTTGCCGATCAGCCAGTCGAGGTCCGAGCGCTCGCGCAGCGGCGGCAGCATCAGGCGGGCGCCGTTGAGCCGGTAGTAGAGGTCTTCGCGGAAGCGGCCGCTGCTCACCAGCTGGTCCAGCGGATGGTGGGTGGCGGAGATCACGCGCACACTGACCGGCACCGGCCGCGCCGCGCCGATGGCCAGCACCTCGCCTTCGGCCAGCACGCGCAGCAGGCGCGATTGCAGCTCGCGCGGCATGTCGCCGATCTCGTCGAGGAACAGGGTGCCGCCGTCCGCTTCCTGGATGAGGCCGCGCTTGGGCCGCGAGCCGGCGCCCGAGAAGCTGTTGGGCAGGTGGCCGAACAGCTCGCTCTCGATCAGCGATTCGGGGATCGCCGCGCAGTTCACCGCCACGAAGGGCCCCTGGCGGCGTCCGCTGGACTGGTGCAGCGCCTTGGCGAGATATTCCTTGCCGCTGCCGGTCTCGCCGTTGATCAGCAGGTTGATCGGGGAGTCGACCAGCTTGGCGGCGCGCAGCAATTGCTGCTGCAGCGCGTCATCGCCGCCGCACAGGGCCGCCAGCGGCGCTTGCAGCGGCGGGCTGCGCACGGCGGCGGCCGGCTGCCAGCGCAGGGCCGGCGGCATCACGCTCAGGTAGAGCCGCGTGCCGCTGCGCGACAGGGCCAGCGCGCGCTGCTCGCTCGGGCGCGAATGCACGAAGCGGCCCAGTTCGTCGAGGCGCGCGTCGAACAGCGCCTCGAAGGCCATGCCAAGCAGGGGCGCCCCGCCCAGGCCGGGTTCGGCCCCCAGCATCTGCTGCGCGCGGCGGTTGTGCCCGACCACGCGGCCGCCGGCGTCGAGCGCGAGCAGGTATTCCGGGTTCACGTCGACGAATTCCGGCGCGGCATTGAGCTTGAGGATCCAGTCTTCGCGATGGCTGCGCAGGAAGCTGGCGTTCTCGATATGGCTGGCGTAGATGCGCACCATCTGCAGCGCCAGGCCCTGGCTGTCCTTGGCCTGCGGCGAGGTCAGCGCGGAGATGTCGAGGATGGCGCAGAGGCTGCCGTGCGAATCGAACAGCGGCGCGGCGGTGCAGGTCAGCGGGATATGGGTGGCGTCGAAATGGTCGGCCTGGTGCACGGTCAGCGCCTGCCCGGTGGCCAGCGCGGTGCCCACCGCGCAGGTGCCGGCGCCGGCCTCGCTCCACTGCGCGCCCAGGTACAGGCCGGCGCGGCGCAGGCGCGCATCGGCACTGGCGTCGCCGAGGTAGTCCACCGTCACGCCCTGCGCGTCGGTGAGCAGCACCACGTAGCCCATGCCGGCGACCTGGCTGTACAGCGTCTGCAGCCCGTGGCGCGCGATGCGGGCGAAATCGTCGATGCGCTGCTGGTGCTCGCGCAGGCGCGTCTGCGGCAGGATGCAGGCCTGCTGCATGCGCGCCGGGTCCAGGCCGTACTGGTGCACGCAGCGCCGCCAGGAGTTCTGGATGATGGTCTCGGGCGCGCGCGGCAACAGCGCGCCGGCGTGCGTGGTGAGCTGCACTACCGCATCGATGTGCTCGCGTTGCCGCAGGTCCATCGTCGTCTCCTTGTCGTCTCCCGGCCTGGCGCCGTCGCCGGCTCTATGTGCCTCTGGAATGACGGGCGGCCGGGAATCCTAATGTATCCGACAGGGAGCCGCTTGGGCAAACCGCTTGGGCAAACCTCTTCATGCGATGTGCGGCCTGCACTTCATGCGCCGCGYACGCGCGCGGATCTCCGCCCTGGATGTGCGCGGGCCGGCGCATGCGACGACCCGCGCGAAACGGAAAGCACGAAACCGGGCGGATCAGCAGATCCGGTCCGCCAGCTCGGTCATGCTGCTCACCACCACATCCCAGTCGGATTCGGCGGCAAGATCCCTGGACTGGTTCGGGCCATATTCGGCAGGCCGGTTGACGTAGGCGGTGCGCATGCCGTGCGAGCGCCCGTGGCGCAGGTCGTCGTTGTGCGCCGCCACCAGCATCACCTCGTGCGGGCGCAGGCCGAGAAAGCCGATCACGCCCCGGTAGATCCTCGGGTCCGGCTTGAAATGCCGCACGATATCGGCGCTGAACACCGCGTCCCAGGGCAGGCCGGCATGCCTGGCGGTATTCACCAGGCAGGACACGCTACCGTTGGAAAACGTGGAGATGATGTAGCGCTGCTTCAGGCGCGTGAGGCCCGGCACGGTGTCGGGCCAGCCCGAGAGCCGGTGCCAGGCGCGGTTGAGATAGTCCTTCTCCACTTCGTCCAGGCCTTCGATGCCGAACTCGTCGAGCAGCACGTCGAGCCGCTCGCGGTGCAGCACGTCGATATTGGCCCAGGGCCGCTCGCCCTCGCGCACGCGGTCCATGCCGGGCACGTAGCCGGCGCGCCAGGCATCGGCGAAMGCCACCCAGTCCGCCTCGATGCCCTTGCGCTTGCCGAACGCGGCGAGGTCGGCGCTGACGCTGCTGCGCCAGTCCACCACCGTGCCGAACACATCGAACACCAGCGCCTTGACCTCGCCAAGCCCGTGGCCCTTGCTGTCTTCCTTCTTGCTGTCCATGTCCGCTCCAGGTTCGGCCGCGCTCAGGCGCTGGCCTTGTCGAGCAATGCGATATCGTCCGCGCCCAGTTGCAGGCGCGTGGCGGCGATCAGGTCGTCGAGCTGCGCGACCGAGGTGGCGCTGGCGATGGGCGCGGTGATGCTGGGACGCGCGATCTGCCACGCCAGCGCGACCCGCGTGGGATTGGCGCCGTGCCGCGCCGCCACATCGTCCAGTGCGGCCAGGATGCCCAGGCCGCGCGCATCCAGGTAGGCCTTGACCCGCTGGCCGCGCGCGCTGCTCTTGTCGAGATCGGCCTCGGAGCGGTACTTGCCGCTCAGGAAGCCGCTGGCCAGCGCGTAGTAGTTGAACACCCCGATCCCTTCGCGCAGTACCAGCGTTTCCAGCTCGCTCTCATACTCATTGCGGGTGTAAAGATTGTAGTGCGGCTGCAGGCTCTCGTAGCGCGGCAGGCCGAGGCGCCGGCTGGTCTCCAGCGCCTCGGCCAGGCGCGCGGCGGTGTAGTTGGAAGCACCGATGGCGCGCACCTTGCCGGCCTTGATGAGACGGTCGTAGGTGTCCAGCGTCTCCTCCAGCGGCGTGTCCTGGTCGTCGGTGTGCGATTGGTAGAGATCGATGTAGTCGGTCTGCAGGCGCTGCAGCGAGGCGTCCACCGCGCGCTCGATATAAGCGCGCGACAGGCCCTTGCGGCCTTCGCCCATGTCCATGCCGACCTTGGTCGCCAGCACGACATCGGCGCGCTTGCCGCTGCGCCTGAACCATTTGCCGAGGATGGCCTCGGATTCGCCACCCTGGTTGCCGGGTACCCAGCGGGAATAGACGTCGGCCGTGTCGATGAAATTGAGTCCGGCGCCGACGAAGGCATCCAGCAACCTGAACGAAGTGGCTTCGTCGACACTCCAGCCGAACACATTGCCGCCGAATGCCAGCGGCGAGACTTCCAGCCCGGACCTGCCCAGTTTGCGCCTGGTGATGCTGTTGGTGATGCTTGAGGTCATCCGTGTTGCTCCGCGAGTTGCATCGAACCGCCCCCGTCAGACCGCTGTCGGGCCGCTGCCCTGCCCGAACCCCATCTGGCATGACTGCCGGCGGCAAAGGTGCCGCGCCGGTCCAGGCGCGGCGAAAAGCACATTGTAGGCAGGGAACGCAAAGCTTGCCGGCGGCAGCGCGCCAGGCCGGCGCGCTGGCGGTGAATGCACCGGAGATCGCGCGGCGTGGCGGCGAGAACAGACCACCGGCATCGGGCAGGTCGGGCAGGCGGTCAACCAGATGGATGCGGTGCCGCAGCAGGACGCCGCGCTGGTGAAACAGGCCGCGGCAGCGGCCCAGGCGCTGGCGGAGCAGGCGCAGTCGATGATGCGCGCGGTCGGCGTGTTCAAGCTCGCCGCCTGGCGCGTCTTGTTCCGCGCCGGCGTGCGAGCCGGCAAGGGCGGCCCGGCCGCCCTGTCTATTTTCCGGCGCGCCTCAGATGGCGGCGCGCGCGGCGGGCTCCAGTTCCTTCATCACTTGCGCCGCGATTTCGAACGAGCGCAGCCGCGCTTGGTGATCGTGGATCTGCGCGGTAAGCATCAGCTCGTCCGGGCGCAGGTCGTCGACAAAGCGCTGCACGCCGGCGCGCACGCCCTGCGCGTCCCCCACCACCGAGCATGCCAGCGAGCGGCGGATATGGGTGGCCTCGGTCTCGCTCCACAGCGATTCGATATCGTCCACCGGCGCGCGGATCGGGCCCGGCGTGCCGCGCACCAGCGCCAGGAACTGCTGCTGCAGCGAGCTGAACAGCCGGCGCGCCCGCGCATCGCTGTCTGCGGCGAAGACGTTGAGGCCAAGCATGACGTGGGGCCTGGCCAGTTGCTCGGAGGGCCGGAAGGTCTGGCGGTAGAGATCCACCGCCTGGCGCATGAAGCCCGGCGCGAAGTGCGAGGCAAAGGCGAAGGGCAGGCCCATGGCGGCGGCCAGCTGCGCGCTGAACAGGCTCGAGCCGAGCAGCCACAGCGGCACCTTCAGGCCCGCGCCTGGCACGGCGCGCAGCCGCTGGCCGGGGCGCGGCGCATCGAAGTACGCTTGCAGCTCTTCCACGTCCTGCGGGAAGGCGTCGGCGGTATCCTGCGTGGCGCTGCGGCGCAGCGCGCGCGCGGTGGACTGGTCGGTGCCGGGCGCGCGGCCCAGGCCGAGGTCGATGCGGCCGGGAAACAAGGCTTCGAGCGTGCCAAACTGCTCGGCCACCACCAGCGGCGAGTGATTCGGCAGCATGATGCCGCCCGAACCCACGCGGATGGTGGAAGTGCCGTTGGCGACATAACCGATCAGCACGGCCGTGGCGGCGCTGGCGATGCCGGGCATATTGTGGTGCTCGGCCAGCCAGAAACGATGGTAGCCAAGACGCTCGGCGTGCTGCGCGAGCGYCAGCGAGTTGCGCATGGCCTGGCCGGCATCGCCGCCTTCCACGATGGGGGACAGGTCAAGCAGGGAATAGGGAATCATGGCGACGAAGATTGACTGCGACGGATGGCGGCAAAACGTCCCGCGGAAGGTCCGGCGGAAGAACGGCGGCCAGCCCGGCAATTTATTGAACGATCGCTATATTAATCACACGCTGGTGCGACTGGCAACGGAAAAATATAATGACCACTATGAAAAAGAGTGTTTCCGGTGCGGGCCGCGGACGGCCCAGGCAATTCGATCGCGAGACGGCGCTGGGCCAGGCCTTGTCGCTGTTCTGGCGATATGGCTATGAATCCACTTCGATCGCCACGCTGACCGAGGCGATGTCGATCACGGCGCCGAGCCTGTACGCCGCGTTCGGCAGCAAGGAGCAGTTGTTCTACGAGGCGGTGGAGCGCTATGCGCAGACGCATGGCGCGCTGCTGTACGGGCCGCTCGAGGCCGGCGGCAGCGCCCGCGACGCCGTGCACGGGCTGCTCCGCGGCGCGGCCGCGCTGTTCAGCGCCAAGGGCAATCCGGCCGGCTGCTTCCTCATGAGCGGCACCAGCCATTCGGCGGACTGCGCCTATATCGAGGACACCCTGCGCCAGCGTCGCCGCGAGAAGGAACAAGCCATGCAGGCGCGCATCGAGGCCGGCATCGCRCAAGGCGAGCTTGCCGCGGACGCCGACGCCGCAGCGCTCGCGCGCTTCTTCAACGCAGTGATGCAGGGCATGTCGATGCAGGCGCGCGACGGCGCCACGCGTATCGCGCTGGAACAGATGGCGGAGATGGCGATGCAGGCGTGGCCCGGCAAGGCCGTGAAAGCGGCGCGCGCCACCAGGGCCACCAGGGCCGCCAGGGGGCGGGAGGTGCAGGCGGCCTAGCCCGGCGGCTCGGGACGGCACCACAGCCAGGCCAGCACGCACGCCATGCAGGCAATCGCGCCATAGGCCAGCCAGGGCCGGTGCATGCCGAACAGCAGCACGCCGGCGCACACCGTCATCGCGGCCGTGGCGCTCCATTTGGCGCGCCGGCTGACCATGCGGCCGTGATGCCAGTTATAGAGCATGGGCCCGAACACGCGATGGCCCAGCAACCATGCATGCAGGCGCGGCGAGCCCTTGGCCGCGGCCCACGCGGACAGCAGCACGAACTCCGTGCTCGGCAGCCCCGGCACGAACAGCCCCAGGATGGCCACGCCCAGGCTCAGCAGCGCCAGCGCCGTCAGCAGCGCGCGCGCGGTGCGCGTGCGCGCCAGCCGCAGCGGGGTGTCTTGGGAAGCCTCCGCGGCGGCGGCCCTCGTAGGCGGCACCGCGTCGCGCGCGCAGGCTGCGTCGGCATCATCCAAGGCTTGTCACCACAGTGAGGAATGGCGCCGCAGCAACGCGCCGAAGCGGTCGAAGGCATCCTGCGCGGCGGTCTCGTGCTTGAGACGCTGCGGCAGCGTAAGTCTGTCTGGAGAGGCGGCAAGGGCCGGCAGCATGTCTCGGTTTCTCTCGGTTTGGCCGGCGCGGATGCTTCGGCGACTGGACGCGCCCACTGCGCCAGCACGCGGCCGTGCCCATTGTCGCGCGCCGCCACGGCAGGGGGCAAGGTGAGACCCTGACGCCCGTGCTGGCTTTCGCACACAGGCAAGGCCGGAATCCGGCGCGAATTCCCGTACGCGGCACACCGCACGGCACGGCATATAGTAGCGCTTCGGCGGCAGTCGCCGGCGCCAGTGCCTTGGCCTGGGACAGACGCTGCCAACGAGGTCGGAATCAGGGCGAGGTTCATTCACCTAGCTGGAGGGATTGCGCGGCTACCCGCCGACGTCCGATGGTTTGCCGTCGCGCTGCCCGGCGACGCCGTGGCGGTTGTGAAATGCTGCCCGTGCGGCATCCTTGCGCYGCGTCATGCCGCGCATGCAATGCGCAGGAATGGCACGCGATAAATGCTGCCGCGCACGGTCACGGCCGGTATACTCGCAGGCACGTCTACCCCTGCCTGCAGACCGCTCATCGTGTCCTCTTCCTCCGCGCACAAGACCGCCGCGCAAGCACCCGCCGCCGCACCCTACGATTTCACCGAGCAGGTCGGCCACCTGCTGCGGCGCGCCTACCAGCGCCATGTGGCGATCTTCCAGCAGACCATTGCCGATTCGCAGCTCACCGCCGCGCAGTTCGTGGTGATGTGCGCGGTCAACGACCGCGGCTCCTGCTCGCTCAGCGAGATCGTGCGCGCCACCGCCATCGACCAGGCCACCGTGCGTGGCATCATCGAGCGGCTCAAGGCGCGGGCGCTGGTGGCGGTATCGCACGATGCCAACGACCGCCGCAAGGTGGTGGTCACCGTCACGCCGGGCGGTCTCGCGCTGATCGAGGAAACGGTGCCGTTCGCGCACCGCATCTCCGAGCAGACCTTCGGCGACCTCAACCCGGCCGAACGTGTGGCGATCCTCTACCTGCTGCGCAAGATGAGCGAGTGCGACGAACGCGGCGAACGCGACGCCGCGCCGGACGCGCAGGCGTAGCCGGCGTCAGGCCGGCTGCGCGATGCTGCCGGCCAGCGCCGCCAGCACCGCCTCCGGCGTGAAGGGCGCGCGCCGCAGCCGCACGCCGGTGGCATCGAACAAGGCATTGGCAATGGCCGGCGCGCCCGGCAGCGAAGCCGACTCACCGGCGCCCATGGGCGCTTCCTCCTGCCGTTCCAGCAACAGCACCTCGATCGGCGGCAGTTCCGGGAAGGCCAGCAGCGGATAGCTGCCCCATTCGCGGCTTGCCACGCCCGCCGCGTCGAAACGCACCTGTTCCTTGAGCACGCGGCCAAGGGCCTGCACCACGTTGCCCTGCACCTGGTGGCGCACGCCGTCGGGGTTGACCATCATGCCCGTGTCCTGCGCGACCACCAGCCGCTGCACGACGATCTCGCCGGTATCGGGCGCCACCGTGAGGTCTACCACCCAGGCCGCCCAGGCGGCGCCGAAACCGGGAAACCGGCTATGGACATAGCGGGCGTAAGCCACGCCGCGCCCGCGCAGCAGGCCGTCCGCGCCAGGCGTGCCGCGCGTGCCGCGCGCGCCTTCGCGCCAGCCGGCGTGCGTCGCCAGTTCGCGCAACAGCGCGCTGGCGCGTTCGTCGGGCAGGTGGCGCAGGCGGAAGGCGAGCGGATCGGCGCCGGCTTCGTGGGCGATCTCGTCGATCAGGCACTCGTGCGCGAACACATTGGGCAACGCCGAGACGCCGCGCAGCCAGGAGGCCCGCACGATGGCCGGCGTGTCATCGCAGGCGATGCGCGCACTGGCGTAGTGGTACGGCGGCACCGCGGTGCGGTCGCCCATCTGCAGCGTGCGCGGGGCATTGTCGACGATGCCGGTGAGCAGCAACGCCAGCGTGGGCGCGTCATTGGACGGATAGCGGCTGACGAAGTCATAGGCAAGCAGGTCGCCGGCGGCGCCGATGGCCGCGCGCACGTCCATCAGCTGCGCCGCGCCCTTGGGCTCCCACAGGTGTTCCTGTTCGCGGCTGAGCTGCACGCGCACGGGCCGCTTCACCGCGCGCGAAAGCAGCACGGCGTCGGCGCAGACGTCGTCGGCGCAGTTACGCCCGTAGCACCCGGCAGCCTCCATGCGCACGATCTCGATACAGCCTTCGTCGAGACCGGTGAGGCGCGCGAGATCGATGCGCAGGACATGCGGGTTCTGCGTGCCGGACCACACGGTGAGGCCGTCGTCGCGGTAGTCGGCCACGGCACACGAGGGGCCGATCGATGCATGCATCTGGAACGGCCATGCATAGCTGCGCGACAGCACCTTGCCGCTGCCCCGCGCGGCTTCGAGCGCGCCGGCCACGTCGCCTTCGTCCACCAGCTGGCGGCGCGTGGCGGGGTTGGCGCGCAGCGCGGCCTCCGCCTCGCCCGGGCCATTGAGCGCGGGCAGCGGCGGCACCGGCTTCCAGTCCACGCGCAGGCGGCGCGCGGCCTGCATGGCCTGCTCCTCGCGCTGCGCCACCACGCCGACGAAATCGCCCTGCACCACCACGTCGATGACGCCGCGCACGCCCTCGAGCGAGGCGCGGTCCACCCCGCGCAGGCTGGTGCCGACGAAGTCGCCGCAATCGCGGCCTGCGTAGGGCGGACGCACCACGCGGCCGTGCACCATGCCGGGTACGCGCACGTCATGCACGAAGGCCAGTTGCGCCGTGGCCTTGGCGGGAATATCGACACGCGCCGCGGCGCGGCCGACCACGCGGTATTCGGAGACCGGCTTGGTGTCGAACTGGTCGGCCAGCGGCAACTCGACATGTTCGCCCGCCAGCAGTTCGGCATACGACAGTGCCTGGYCCGGCGCGCCCTTCACGTGCAGCCGGCAGTCGTCGGCGGCCAGCGTGGCGGCGGGCACGCCCAGCCGCTGCGCGGCACGTTCGCGCAGCCAGGCCATGGCCTGCGCCGCCGCGCGCCGCAGCGGCAGCGCCGAGATCTGGATGGTGGCGCTGGCAATGGTGGGGCCCTGGTTGGGCGTGGCCTCGGTATGGCCCAGCGTCATCGCCACGCGCGCGGCCGGCACGTCGAGCTCCTCGGCCACGATCTGCGCCAGCGAGGTGCGGATGCCGGTGCCGAGGTCCACATGGCCGTTGAAGGCGAGGATCTCGCCGTTGTCGAGCAGCGCCACGAAGATGTCAGGCTGCGCCGCCACATAGTCCGATGCCGCGCCGGGCTGCCCCGGCGCCGGACGCGGCGCGGCCTGTGGCGCGCGCGTCACCAGCAAGGCGCCTTGCCTGCGCAGCAGCGCGTCGCGCAGCGCGCCGGGCGAGGTCGCGGAGGCGGCCACTGACGATGATGCGCGCGCATCGGCCTGCGCGGCGGCGGGGTCGGTTTGCATGGCTTCCCTCACTCGTCCATCCCTTGTCCATCCCTTGTTCATCACTTCGGTGCGCGCGCGGGCGCCGCGTTTGCGGCGCGCCATGCCCTGCCCGTTATACTCCCAGCCTTGATCAGCACAGCAACGCGGCTTCAGGCCCCAGACATATGAACACCCCGACCGCTAGGAAGAGCGCGGCAGCCGGAACCCGGGCCCGGCAGGCTCAGGACACCCGGGCCAAGATCCTCAAGGCAGCCATCAAGGTCTTCGCCATGGGCGGCTACGAGGGCGGGCGCGTGGAACGCATCTCGTCGCTGGCCAAGACCTACGACCGCATGATCTATTACTACTTCGGCAGCAAGGAAAAGCTGTTCGTCGAAGTGCTGGAAACCATCTACACCCAGCTCAACGAGGCCGAACAGGCACTCAAGCTCGACGCCGGGGACCCCGTGCGCGCACTGACGCAACTGGTCGACTTCGTCTGGAACTACTACCTGGAGCATCCCGAGTTCGTCGCCATCCTGTCGAGCGAGAACATGAGCCAGGGCAAGCACGCCAAGAAATCCGGCCGGCTCAGGGACATTTCCAGCTATGCCTTGTCGGTGCTCGACGGCATCCTCGAGCGCGGCAAGGCCGCCGGCCTGTTTCATGCCGATGTGCGCGCCCGCGATGTCTACCTGGTGATCGCCTCGCTGGGCTACTTCTACAACTCGAACCATCATACGCTCAGCGCCTTCCTGGGCGAGCCGATGATGAGCAAGGCCGCGCTCGAGCACTGGCGCAACATGATGCAGCGCACCGTGCTGAGCACGGTCTGCGTGGTCCCGTCCGGCAGCGCGCCGGTCGCGGCGCCGACGGAGCCCGCGCCTCCCAGGAAGGCCGCGCGCGCCCGGCGCGCCTAGCCGCCCCGGCTCAGCGCGCATCGCCACCGGCGCGCGCCAGCAACGCCAGCGCCTCGTCGCGCGGCATCACGCTGGCGTATTTCTGCGCCATGTCGAACAGGTTGGCGTCGTGCGGGCCGATAGCGCGGTCGCCCACGCAATCGGACAGCACCAGCGGGCGAAAGCCCAGCGACATCGCATCGACCACGCTGGCGCGCACGCAGCCGCTGGTGACGCAGCCCGCCACCAGCAGCGTCTGCACGCCACGCTGCGTCAGCCACGCCGCCAGCGAGGTGCCGAAGAAGGCCGAGGGCACCGTCTTGCGCACCACCAGCTCGCCGGCGCGCGGCGCGAGCTGCGGCACGATGGCGCTGTCGTGGCTGGCTTCCTTCAGGCCCAGCATGCCGGGCACCTTCAGGGTGAAGATATTCTGGTCGCTGTCGTCGTCGGCGAACACGATGCGGCTGTGCGCCACCGGCCAGCCCTGCTCTCGCGCGGTGGCCAGCAACGGCACGGTGTTGGCGATGGCGGCAGGGATATTGCCGCCGCCGAACACCTCCGGATTGGCGAAGCCGTTGACGAAGTCGATGATCAGCAGGCCGTAGGGCGCCCTGGGCGCCAGCGTGGCGCCAAAGCCCTGGCGCTGGTAGGTGGTGGCTTCATCGTGCATGGGTGGCTCCGCTCTCGTGTGTTTGCCCCTGGTTCGACTGCGCCTGGCCGGCCTGGTGCCAGCCGTCCAGCACCTTGCCGCGCTCGACCACCGCCTCACCATCGAGCCGCACGGTGCAATGCCGCACCGGGATATCGATATGGCAAGCCGTGGTGCGGCTGCCGCCGGCCTCGTTGTTGGGACCGAAGGAGCACAGGAAATTGCCTTCGAAGGCGCGTGCGTCCATGCCGATGGTGGCCTCGCGGTCGTACATGGCCAGCGTGGACCAGCGCGCGCGCGGCTGCAGGCCCCAGCCGATATGCGACATGGCGTAGGCCTCCGGATCGTTGAAGGAGGCCATGTAGTCGCTCAGCAGGTCGGCGTCGAGGCCGCCTTCGATATGCGTGACATAGCCATTGCGCACGGTGATGTCGACGGGCGCCTGCACATAGGACTTCATCGGCAGCAGGATGTCGCCGCGGTCGAGCACGATGCGTCCGCTGGTGCCGCCCTCGTTCGGCCAGGTCAGCACGAAGCCACTCGGCCAGTGGTCCCAGCGCCCGGGCTTGTCGACGAAACCGTACTCGCTGATGGCCGGGAACTCGCCCAGCGCGCAGCGCAGGTCGGTGCCGGCGCCGGACGTGATGTGCATTTCCCTGGCGCGCCCGAGCCGCGCGGTGGCGGCCATGACGCGCGCGCGGTCGTCCTCGGTGGGCACCAGGCGCACCAGCACTTCGGGCGGCTCCACCGCCAGCAGGATCTTGGTGCCGCCGGACAGGATCTCGTGCTGCTCGGGCGAGAACAGCAGCGTCATCAGGTCCAGCACCAGGTCGCTGGCCTTGAGCGCGGCGATGGCGGCCGGGTTGCCGGTCAGCGGCGTGGTGCCGAGATAGGCCAGCGCGTCGCGGCTGAGCGCGCGCTCGCCGTTGACGGGCGGCAGGTCGAGCCGGTTGACGATGGCGCCCATCGACGCCGCCGCGAGTTGCGCGGTGCGCAGCGTCTGCGGGTGGGTGGCGGCGCCGGTCAGCACCGTGACGGTCTGTCCGGGCTGCAGCCTGGACAAGGTGAGCACCTGGCGCCAGGCCTGGGTCAGGTCGTGATCGCTTACGGGCATGGTTTCTCCTTGGTTGGCGGTGGCGCGCTCAGGCGGCGGTCTGGTCGCACACGAGCGGCGCGCCGAGGAAATCGCCGAACGCGCGGTAGAAGCCGGCTTCGTCGTCCCACGGGATCATGTGGCCGGCATCGGGCACGCGCGCCACCAGCACGGCGGGCAGCAGGCCGCGGATCTCCTCGATATCTTCCGCGCGGATGACATCGCCGCGGCCGGCCACCATCAGCAGCGCGGGCACGCGCAGCGCCGGCAGGTCGGCGTGGATATCGTCGCGATGGAAGTCCTCGAAGCTGGCCACCACCGCGCGTTCGTCGCAGGTATGCAGCCACTCGGCGCGCAGGCGCAACTGGTCCTGCGTCCAGGTCGGGCAGAAGCGCCGCATGCCCTCGGCATCGATGCCCTGCCGCGCCAGGCGGATCGAATCGACATACCAGGGCAGTTGCGACGGATAGGCGCGGCGGCCCGGACCGGACACCGGCGGGTCCACCATCACCAGGCGGGTCAGCCCGGCGGGATTGGCGCGCGCCGCACGGATGCCGATGCGCGCGCCCATCGAGTGGCCGACGATGGCGTAGCGCGCAAGGCCGAGTGCCCGGGCAAAGGCAAGCACATCGGCGCCCTGCGCATCGAGGCCGTAGTCAAGCGTATCGCCCGCGGCCGACAGGCCGCGGCCGCGCACATCGAGGACATAGGTATCGAAGTGCTGGCCGAACCGTTCGCCGACGAAGCCCCAGGTGACGGCCGGGCTGGTGATGCCGGGCACGATGATCACCGCGTCGCGCTGCGCGCGCGCGCCGGCGTTGCCGCCGTAGCGCAGGTAGTGCTGGCGGATGCCGTTGGCGGACACATGGCCGCCGTAGAGAAACTCGCTCATGGCTGGCTCTCTCGCGCTCAGTAGGCGCCCGACAGCAGCGCGCCCGCGCCGGGCACCACCGGTTCGAGATCGAGCTGCCTGAGGATGGCGTAGGTGGTGGCGATGGCGGCGGTGATGACAGGCTTGCCGGTCATGGCTTCCACCTTGGCCACGGCCGGCAGCGAGGGCATCTGCACGCAGGCGGACAGCACGATGGCATCCACGTCCTTCGTATTCATCTGCGCGACGATGCCCGGCAGGTTCGCAGGGTCGTGGCGGCCTACCTCCAGGTTGTCCGCGATCTCCAGCGCGCGCCAGTCCACCACCTCGTAGCCCTCATTGCGGATGTAGTCCACCACGAGCTCGGTCAGGGGCTTCATGTACGGCGCGACCACGGCGATGCGCTTCGCACCGATCACCTTGAGCGCGTCCACCAGCGCGCCGGCGCTGGTGATCACCGGCGCATCGGCGCCATTGGCCGCGGTATGGGCCTGCAGGCGCTTCTCGGAGACGCGGTGGTAGCCGTGTCCCATCGCCATGATCGCCACCAGGCAGGCGTAGCCCAGCACGTCGACGCGCGCGTCGCTCAGCTCCAGCGCGCAGCGGTCGGATTCGGCGTCCATTGCCGCCAGCTCTTCCTTGACCACTTTCTTCATGCGCATGCGGCTGGAATGGAAGGTGAAGCGTTCGGGCCGAACCAGCTGGCGCGCCGCGAGCATCGCCGGGATTTCGGTTTCCATCGTGGTGTTCGAGCTCGGCACGATCTGGCCGATACGGAAATTTTTCTGCACTGTCGACTCCATCATCCATCTGTTTTGTCCACCCGCCCAGGCGCTGCGCTTGCGTGGCCAGCTCCTTGCACGGCGGCCCGGCGGCTTGCCAGCGCCCCGGTACCTTGCGAACGATTGTAGTGTACACACTGTAATTTCACAACAAATCAATGCGCCGCGCGTGCCGCACTTATTCAGTGCTCGCTTAACGAAATGATGCCTGAAAATGGGCATATTTTCCCGTGTACAGTGCAATGCACCGCTGCAATCACATCCGGATAAGGGTTTTCCATAGGACGCGCATATCGTTCCTTTACTTCCATTTTTATGGTGTGTACACTCGATTTCACCAACTGGCCGAAAGGCCGCTCCAGACCCACATACATCGCCAGGAGAAATATCGTGCAAGGCAAACCACGGATCGCAATCATCGGGGCCGGACTGGGAGGGACCGCTGCCGCGGCGCTGCTGCAGCGCAGCGGCTTCGAGGTCAGGCTGTATGAGCAGGCTCCGGCGTTCTCGCGTCTGGGCGCGGGCATCCATGTGGGGCCCAATGTGATGAAGATCATGCGCCGCATCGGCATCGAGGATGCGCTCAACCAGATGGGCTGCCACCCGGATTTCTGGTACAGCCGCGACGGGCAGAGCGGCGAAGTGGTCGCGCAGATCCCGCTCGGCGACTACGCGCTGTCGCACTACGGGGCCAGCTACCTGACCGTGCACCGCGGCGATTTCCACGCCCTGCTGACCGAGGCGGTAGCGCCGGGCACGCTGCTGTTCGACAAGAAGCTGGACAGCGTGGAAGACCTGGGGCACGCGGTACGCCTGCGCTTTACCGACGGCACGGTGGACGAAGCCGATATCGTGATCGGCGCGGACGGCATCAATTCGCGCATCCGCGAGACCTTGCTGGGTGCCGAGCCGCCCCGCTACACCGGCTACGTGGCGCACCGCGCCGTGTTCCCGATCTCGCGCGTGAAGGGCTTCACGCACGACCGCTGCACCAAATGGTGGGCCGACGACCGTCACATGATGGTCTACTTCGACACCGGCAAGCTCGACGAGATCTACTACGTGACCGGCGTGCCCGAGCCCACCTGGGACCTGAGCAAGAGCTGGCTGCCGAGCAGCATCGAAGAGATGCGCGCTGCCTTCGACGGCTGGCACACAGGGGTGCAGTCGCTGATCGAGGGCACGGTGGAAGTCACCAAGTGGCCGCTGCTCGAGCGCGACCCGCTGCCGTTGTGGAGCCGCGGCCGCCTGGTGCTGCTGGGCGACGCCTGCCACCCGATGAAGCCGCACATGGCGCAGGGCGCGGCCATGGCGATCGAGGATGCCGCCATGCTGACGCGCTGCCTGGAGCAGACCGGACTGTCGGACTTCGGCACGGCCTTCTCGCTGTACGAGGCCAACCGCGCCGCGCGCGCCAGCAAGGTGCAGCTTGTTTCGCACAACAATACCTGGCTGCGCGCCAACGAGAACCCGGACTGGTGCTTCGGTTACGATGTGTTCAACGTGCCGCTGGCGCAAGCCGGGCAGGTGGCGATCGCCGCCTGAGCCAGATCCGGCAATACCGCCAGGCCCCCGGGGCCTCCGGCCGCACATGCCTGCCCACGTCGCAGGCATGGCGCCGGAGCCGGGGACCGGGCCTCGCAGAGTGATGTTCTGGAACGCCCCCGCCCCACTGGAATGCACACGCCCCGCCCCCTCACCCTCCGGGTCAACCGGACCACGCACCTGCTCGATGCCGAGGTCGACCCCGACACGCCGCTGCTCTATATCCTGCGCAACGACCTGGCATGCAACGGCCCCAAGTATGGCTGCGGGCTGGGCCAGTGCGGAGCATGCACGGTGCTGGTCGACGGCGTCGCGGCACGCTCGTGCGTGATCCCGGTCAAGGCCGTGGCGCAGCGCGCGGTGACCACGCTCGACGGATTGGGCACGCCGGAGCGGCCCGACCCCGTGCAGCAGGCCTTTATCGACGAGCAGGCGGCGCAATGCGGCTACTGCCTGAACGGCATGATCATGACCGCCAAGGCGCTGCTGGCGGAGAACCCGTGTCCCGATGAAGCGCAGATCCGCGAGGCGCTGCGCTTCAACCTGTGCCGCTGCGGCACGCATGTGGAAATCCTGCGCGCGGTGCAGCGCGCCGCCGTGCTGCTGCGCCAGGCTGCCGGACCGGAAGGCGCGCCATGAGCGGGCGCGACGAGATCGTCGCCGGCCAGGCCGGCGCGGCGCCCTGGATGCCACCGGAAGCAGCGGATTGCCTCGCCTGCCATATGGTGCGGCCCCCGCAGCTTGCGTGGCAGGCCGGCACCCTGYGCAGCGCCCGGCTGGTCGATTGCGATGAGGCCGCCGCGCGCGCGGTGGCCGGCGTGGCCGCGGTGGCGCGGCGCGCAAACTTTCTCGGCATTGCCGCCGGCACCGCGCAGCAGGCGGCCCAGGCTGCCAGCGCATTGCGCGCACGCTGGCGCGCGCCGGATACCGGCAAGCCGGAGCTGCGGCCCGGCGCCCGCGTGATCGCCGCGCACGGCGATGCCGCCCAGGCCACGGCGAGCGCCGCGGGCGGGAGCACGCAAGACTACCGCTGGCCGTTGGCCGGCACGCAGCCCGGTGGCTGCACCGCCATTGCCGACTGGCGCGGCGGCGCGCTGCGCGTCTGGCTGCCCAGCCGCACGCCCGGCGCCCTGCGCGCCGAACTGGCCGCGCTGCTTGGGATCGGCGCGGACCGCATCACGCTGGTCTGCTGGCAGGCCATGGACGATGGCGCGTCCGGCGAAGACCCGCTTTACGCCCACCATGCCGCCGCCGACGCAGCGCTGATGGCCCACGCCGCCGGCCGCCCGGTGCGCGTGCGGGTGCAGGCGCATGAACTCGGCGCCACGCAGGCGTGGGCCGGCATCCATCTGCAAAGTGCATGGGCGAGCGATGGCCAGATCACGGCCTATGCTGCCGATGCCACCATTGACGCGCGCCACAGCGCGGCGCTGGCAAGTGCGCCGCCGCTGGCGCTCTGGCTGACCGGCACGCCGTCGCCCGTCAGCGAGATCCGCCCCGATGCGCATGGCGGCGCTGCGCAACCCGACGCGAGCGACGCCATCCTGCCACCCTACCGTTTCGCCAGCCTGCGCGTGACACAGGCCGACGCGCCGGGCCAGCCGCCTGCCGCGGCGCCGGCGGAACAAGCGGGGCAAGCAGGACAGACGGCGCGCGCGCACGTCTTCGCGCGCGAATCGCATCTGGACGAGATCGCGGCCGCCAGTGCGCAGGATCCGGTGGCATTGCGCCTGCGTCATCTCGAAGACGCTCGCGRCGCCGCGCTGGTCGGCCGTGTCGCCGCCCAGGCCGGCTGGCAGCCGCGCGCCACGCGCGCGCAAGGCAGCGGCAATGTGCGGCGCGGGCGTGGCTTCGCCTACGCCAGCACCATCGACGCCGGCGACGCCCATGCCGGGCGGAGCTGGTCCGCATGGGTGGCGGACGTCGAAGTCGACGCGGCCACGGGCGAGGTCAGCGTGACYGGCATCACGCTGGGCCACGACGGCGAAGCTGCGGGCAAGCCTGTCCCCGCCGACGCGCCGGCACTGCAGCAGCAAGCCATGCGCGCCGCGCAGCGCCTCACCGCCGGCGGCGGCTTCGACAGCTGGGGAGAGACGCAGGCCTTGCAGCAGGAGGATCACCTGCCGGCGCTTGCCGACGCGCCCTTGCCCACCGTGCGCGTCGCCGGCACGCTCGGCCCTGCGACCCTCGGCACCGGCGCGGCGACGACACTGCCGGCCGCGCCCGCCGTGGCCAATGCCATCTTCGACGCAACCGGCGTGCGCCTGCGCGAGCCGCCCTTCAGCGGCGAACGCCTGCGCGCCGCGCTGGCCGCGCAGGCAGGCGGCACGGATGCGCGCGGCGCCAGGCGCAAGCGCAACTGGCTGCTTGCCGCCGCAACCACCGCGGCGACGACCGCCGCCGGCCTGATCGCAACCGCCATGCCCTGGCGCGCGCCGATCGCGCCGGTGGCGCCGCCCGCGCCCGGCTTCTACTCGGCGGCCACCATCGAACGCGGCCGCCTGGTGGCCGCCGCCGGCGACTGCGCGGTCTGCCACACGGCGCCCGGCGGCGTGCGCAACGCCGGCGGGCTGGCGCTCGATACGCCGTTCGGCACCATCTACAGCACCAACATCACGCCGGACCCGGAAACCGGTATCGGCAACTGGTCCTACGGCGCCTTCGAGCGCGCCATGCGCGAGGGCATCCACCGCGACGGGCGGCATCTGTACCCGGCCTTTCCGTACACCGCCTTCGCCAAGGTCAGCGACCCCGACCTGCAATCGCTCTACGCCTACCTGATGGCGGCCGAGCCGGTGCGCGCCAGGGCGCCGGAAACGGCGCTGGCCTTCCCCTACAACCTGCGCCCGCTGATGGCCGGGTGGAACCTGCTGTTCCATCGCGCCAAGCCCTTCGAAGCCGACCCCGCGCGCAGCGCGCAATGGAACCGCGGCGCCTATCTGGCCGAAGGCCTGGGGCATTGCAGCGCCTGCCATTCGCCACGCAATGCGCTGGGTGCCGAGCGTGGCGGCCGCGCTTACCTCGGCGGCGGCGAGGCCGAAGGCTGGGAGGCGCCCGCGCTGAATACGCTGTCGCGCGCGCCGGTGCCGTGGACCGAACAATCGCTGTTCGCATACCTGCGCCAGGGCTACGCGCCCCATCACGGCGCAGCGGCGGGACCGATGGCGCCCGTCGTCGAGGAGCTGGCGCTGTTGCCGGAAGAGGATGTGCGGGCTATCGCGCACTATGTCGCGTCCTTCGGCGAGAACGCGCCGGACGCGGCGCAGGCAGCCGCGCAGGCCGCGCTGCTCGAGCAGCGCAGCGCCGCTGCCGCGCGCGCGCTCGCCGGGCCGGCGCAGCGCCTGTACCAGAGCGCCTGCGCGGTGTGCCACCAGGGCGAGCAGGGCATCCGCCAGTTCGGCATCAAGCCTTCGCTGGCGCTCAATACCAATCTGCATGGCGACAAGCCCGACAACCTGATCCGCGTGCTGCTCGACGGCATCCCGGCGCCGGCGGCCAGCGCGCTGGGCTATATGSCGGCGTTCGGCGACAGCCTCGACGACGCCCAGCTGACGCAACTGGTGCACTACCTGCGCGCCCGTTTCGCCCCCGACAAACCCGCCTGGGACAACGTCGACGAGACGCTGGCCAGGGCCCGTGCCACGCCTTCGCACTGAGAAGCACTATCGAGGCGGTCCCGGCTTCGCCGCACGGCCATGGCAGGTACGGCTTGCCTGCGGCAGTTACGCCTGGCCTGGACCGCTTCGCTTGACCCTGATAGCGCCTCCAGGCGGGAAAACCCCGAGGAGAAAACCACGCCCTCGCCCTTGCACGGCTGTTTCATGTAGCTTACGCTGAATGATCATGTAGCAGGCACTACATGAGTGCGGCGTGAAGGAAAGCGGTGCCGGCCCTGCACAAGGACGGCGCCACGGCAGACGGCCAATGTGCCCTGCGGCCCGCATCAAACCATAAGAAAACGACCCAGCCATCACTGCACAGGCGCTGGCCCGCAGCTTGCATAGCAAGACGGCGGCCCGCCGCCGGCAGCACTGGCGAAGACACCCAACGGCAGACAACGGTAGAAAACAAAGGAGTGAACATGTCGTATCAGTATCAAGACGGCGCGGCGGGCGTACTGCCCGCCGCGTCCCGGCCCGACGTCTACCGCAAGGTGACGTGGCGCCTGATCCCGTTCTTCTGCGCCTGCTATCTCGCAGCCTATCTCGACCGCATCAACGTCGGGCTGGCCAAGCTGCAGATGCTCGACGACCTGCACTTCAGCGAGACGGTCTATGGCCTCGGGGCCGGCCTGTTCTTCGTCGGCTACATCCTGTTCGAGGTGCCGAGCAACCTGGTGCTGCAGAAGGTGGGCGCGCGCCTGTGGATCGCGCGCATCATGATCACGTGGGGCCTGCTGTCCGGCGCGACCATGTTCGTCACCACGCCGACCCAGTTCTACGTGCTGCGCTTCCTGCTGGGCGCGGCCGAGGCGGGCTTCCTCCCCGGCGTGCTGCTCTACCTGACCTACTGGTTTCCCACCCACAAGCGCAGCAAGATCATCGCCCTGTTCATGATGGGCCTGCCCCTGGCGAGCATGATCGGCAGCCCGCTGTCCGGCTGGATCATGACGGCGTTCGCCGGCGTGCACGGCTGGGCCGGCTGGCAATGGCTGTTCTTCCTGGAAGCCATTCCCTCGGTGCTGCTGGGCGTGATGGTGTTCATCTACCTGCCCAACGGCATTGCCGACGCCAAATGGCTGCAGCCCGACGAGAAGCGTGTCCTGCAGCGCAACCTGGAGTCCGACGTGCTCACGGAAAGCAGCCATTCGCTCAAGGCGGCCTTCACCGACCGCCGCGTGTGGATGCTGGGCCTGATCGACATGTGCCTGCTCATGGGCACCTACTCGATCGGCTTCTGGATGCCCACCATCATCCGCGACACCGGCGTGGCCAGCCCGCTGCATATCGGCCTGCTCACGGCCATCCCGCACGCGGTGGCGGTCGTGGCGATGCTGCTCAACGGCGCCCATTCGGACAAGACCCGCGAGCGCCGCTGGCATATCGTGATCCCCATCCTGGCGGGCGCGGCCGGCCTGGTGGGCAGCACCTTCGTCACCGGCTCGGCCTCCGCCACCGTGATGATGCTGACCCTGGCCAACGTGGGCATCGTGGCGACCTTCCCGGTGTTCTGGTGCCTGCCGTCGACGTTCCTGAGCGGCACCGCGGCCGCCGCCGGCATCGCGCTGGCCTGCTCCATCGCCAACCTCGGGGGCTTCGCGGCCACCTACCTGCTGGGCTGGCTGAAAGACACGTTCCACAGCCCCAGCGCCGGCCTGATCCTGTTCGCCGGCTGCCTGCTGGGCGCCTGCTTCCTGGTGCTGGCCATGCCAGCCAGGGTGGTCAACCGCTAAGCCGCGGCGACACGGGCGGCGCGCGGACATTGAGCCGCGCGCCGCTTATCCGTACCATGCTGCCCATGCAAAGCGGGAACATGGTATGACTCTCAAGACTCTGGACGGCGCGCTGGCCCTGCTGACCTACTTCACGGTGCGGCAGCCCACCTGGGGCGTGCGCGAGCTGGCCAAGCACAGCGGGGTGCACCACGCGGTGGTGCACCGCGTACTGGCGACCTTCGCCGCCAACGGCTTCCTGGTGCAGGACGCGGCCAGCGGCAAGTACTCACTGGGGCTGCGGCTGTTCGAGCTGGGCCAGGTGGTGCGCAAGACCTTCTCGCCGGCCGAGGTAGTGCAGCCGGTGCTGGAAAAGCTTGCCGCGCAAAGCGGCGAGACGGTATTCCTGTCATGGCTGGACGGCCATGAAGGCCTGTGCGTGGGCATGGTGCAAGGCCAGCACCAGCTGCGTTTCTCGATCGAGCTGGGCCAGCGGTTCCCGCTGCATGCGGGTGCCCATGCCAAGGTCATCCTGGCTTTCCAGGACGACACCTTCCGCGCCCGCGTGCTCGCGCACGCCAGCGACCCCGCGCATGCGCAGCCGGGCCTGGCCACGACGGATCCGGCCGTGATCGAGCCCCAGCTGGCGGAGATCCGCGCGCAGGGCTGGGCCCACACGCGCGGCGAGGCAGCCGCCAGCGTAGCCGGGCTCGCCTTGCCGCTGTGGTCGCGCGACCACGGCGCGGTGGTCGGCTCGCTGGCCATCGCCGGGCCGCAGCAGCGCCTGGATGAAGAGGCGGTGCCGCGCATGCTCGATGCCCTGCGCGACGCCAGCCGGCGGCTCGAGGAAGTCGTCGGTTTCGGACGCTAGGGTCTGCTCAGCGCGCCCACAGCGCGCGTGCCACCGCATCGCCCGCCGCGCCGCCGCCGAACACGCGCTGGCCGATGGCGAAGCCAAGTTCGCGGTAGCTCTCCCACTGCGCCTCGTCGAAGAACTGGTCGCTGGTGGGTTCCTGCGGAAAGGCCGGATGGCTGCCACCGTATTGCCGCACGTCCGCCGGTGCGCTGGCGACCTGGCAAGGCTTGAGCAGGACGATGCGCGTCACCGGCCTGCGTGTGGCGGCAGGCTCGTCGGCGCGATAGACATCGAGCAGCAAGGCGCATTTCTCGCAGGCCGCGGCGCGGGCCTGCGGCGTGAAATCCGCTGGCGTGCCGAACACGCTGCCGAGCACGGGATCCCCGGCGGCGGCGGTGTCGACCACGATCTCCAGCCCCATGTCGATGCGCGCCAGGCGGATCAGGTTGGCAAGGTCGCCGAACTGGTAGTTCGGATCCGCCCCGCAATCGCACAGCACGATCATCGACACCGCGCGCTCCGGCCGCAGCAGCTCATACACCGCGGTGTTCTCGAAATGGCCGCCGTCCGACAGGTACTGCCAGCCGCGGCGGGTGCCGTGAAAGCGCGCGCTCAGCTCGCAGGCCAGGTAGTAATGCGTGCGGAACAGCGAGATGAAGGCACCCAGCCAGGGCCGGTCGGGGCGGTCGTCCTGCACGCGGTCGCGCTCGGCACCGCCGGCGCGCGGTGCGCTGCCCGCATCGAGCGGATAGGACGGCCACCACGTGCCCAGGCGCAGGTTGGCCAGGCCCAGCAGCAGCGAGGTACCAAGTGTGGTGGAGCGGCCAAGGCCGGTGGAGATGGCCGCGCCCGAGGTGGCGATCCAGTCGCCAAGCGTGCGCGCCTGCGAGAGTTCGCTGCCGCCGGCCTTGTGCGTTTCCGGAAAGTAGCGCTGCCCGTCCACCGTGAAGCGCACGAAGGCGTCGGCGGGCAGCCCGCGCGCCGTGGTGGCCGGCAGCGTGAACGGCCCGGGCGCGATGCACAGCGGCTTGCCCTTGCGGTCGCGCTGCACCAGTTGTTCGGCCGGATCCACGGTCAGGTTGAGCGTGATGTTGATCAGGTGCAGCGGCGCCAGCATGGCGGGATCGTAGTAGGCGTTCAGGCTGAGCGGATCGCCATCGGCGGGCTCGGCGACGCTGAGGCGGGCGCGCTGGATGGCGTGCTGGCGCGCCGCCGTTCCCTCGCCCGCGGCAGGCGCGAAGCGCTGGCCGTTGGAGCCGCCAAGGTAGGCGCGCGTCAGCCGCGCCGAGTAGAACTGCTGCAAGGTCGACAGGTTCAGGAAGCCGGCGAAACGCCCGGCGATCAGCGTCAGCCCGAGCGCCAGGGCGCTCAGCGTGCCCAGCACAGGCGTGGTGTAGGCATTGCCGAACACCAGCCAGTCGACCGGCTCGCCGCCATTCCAGCGCACCCACAGGACCAGCCACGACCACAGCACGAAGACCAGCATCGCCACCACGGCCGCGGCGATGCCGGCCAGCAGCGATACCGGCAGCCGCGACAGCCAGCCGGTCACGCCAGCCTTGCCGTCGCCGCCCTTGCCGTCGACCAGGCCCGCGCCGTAGCGGATCAGCCAGACCACGCCGCCCAGCAGCCCGGCCGGGCCGAGTGCGCCCCAGGGATGTCCGGTGGACTGCGTGTACAGGTAGAACGTGCGCGCCACGGTATCCGCCACGCCCAGCGCCGCCAGCCATAGCACGGTGCCAACGGCGCCGCTGAGCAAGCGCGTGGCACGCACGCGGTAGGCCTGCACGGTGGCCGGCCGCACGCGGCACAGCGCAAAGCAGCAGGCTACGCCGAGCAGGGCCAGCACCGCCGCGCCCAGCAACAGGCAGGCCACCGCCAGGCCAGGCCCCATGCGGTGCAGCCATGCCGCCAGGCCCAGCATCACGACGCCCGCCAGCGCGGCCAGGCGCGTGGCCAGGCTGTCGAAGCGCAGCGCCGGGCGCGCATCGGCGGGATGCGGGTAGACCAGCCAGTACGCCACGGCAGGCGGCACCGCGAACAGCAGCAGCGCGGCCAGCGGCAGCCACATCAGTTCACTCCACCAGATCGCCAGGCCGCCTTCGTTGAAGACCTGCCGTGCGTCATGCAGCAGGTCCATCTCGTGCCGGCCCAGATCGATATAGGTGCCCACGGCCAGGTGACGCAGCAGCGCGAGTACCGCCAGCAACAGCAGCAACGCGCTGCCGATCACGTATTGCATGGCGAACCAGTTGCGCACCACCAGCGATSCCGCGTACAGCGAGTCGCCGGCGCCGGTCGGCGTCAGGTAGCGCCCGTTCTCGCGCAGCCACGCCACCGCGGCGCGGCCGGGATCGCCGGCGTACGACACCGAGGAACGGATGCGCCCGGGTGGCTCCTGCTGCAAGGTCCGGTAGGCCAGCGTCGCGGCCTCGACGCCGTTGGTGCCTGGCTTCAGGCGGCCCGGCACGAACAGGCTGCAGAAGAAGGCGCCGAGGTAGCCGCCGCCGCTGACGGTGGAGAGGTAGTCGAACTGGCCGAGCAGCGAGGCGGTGGCCGGCACGGCGGCAGGCTCGATGGCGTCGGGACCGTCGCCCTCCTGCACATCGGCGCGCGCCGCCCCGGGCGGCGGCGCGTGCGCGGCTTCGTGCCCGGCTTCGTGCCCGGCTTGGTGCGGCGTGGCGCCGGCCTGCCCCGCCAGCGCCGGCGGCGGCGCCTTGGCCAGCGCCTGCATCACGCCCAGGCAGAAGGTGGCGCTGCGGATGCCTCCGCCGGACAGGGCCAGCGCCCAGTTGCCGTCGCCGTCGCGCATCCGCCTGGCGATACCGAGTTGCCGGCGCCGCCGCGCGATGCGCGCCGATTCGTCACCGGAAGGCTGGTCTTCGGCTGGCATGCGGCTCTCCCTCGCAGATACCCGCCCCAGTATAGGCAACGCCACCTTGTATCCAAGTCCGCACGCAGCCAGGCCTGTACCATTTCAACAGCATCATGCAGCCGCATGTGGCCACTTCCGCGCCGGTGGTGGGCGTGGCGCTGACCGCGCAATCGGTGGTCTCGGGCAGCGCCACCAGCGCCAACCACGAGATCGACATCGCCGAGGCGGTGCGCTTCTGCGTGGAAGTGGCCAAGCGCTTCGGCCAGGACAAGTGCCGCTTCTTCAACGCGGTGGAGTGGGACAAGATCCGCGCGATCTATCCCGACATGACGGCCTTCCAGCGCGCCGGCACGGCACGCTGAAGACCGGCGCCTGCCGGCGCGAGGCCGCGCTGGTGGCGCCGTGCGTGCGGCAGGCCACATGGAGGATGTTCAGAGCGCCCGCTTCAGTGTATGGTTGCGCACCTGACGCGGTCCCAGCCCCAGCGGCTATTCTTTTTGCATGAAGTCCTGCCTCAACGCCCCCGCCAGCGCGCCGCTGCTGCGCTGCCTGTCCATCCTCGCCGCCTGCGCCGCGCTGACGGCGCTGACGGGCTGCGAACGCGAGCAGCCGGCACCGGCTGCCCCGGCGGCGGCCGACGCCTCGACCGCGCGCGCCGACGATGCCGGCCAGCCCGACGACTCGCCCGCCTTCGCTCCGGCCCCGCTGGCGCGCCCGCTGGTGGCGCTGCGCGGGCTATCCAGCATGGCGGACGTGCAGGCTGCCTGGGGCAAGCCGCCCAATATCACGCCCAACCAGGAAGAATGCGGTACGGCACTCGACGAAGAGAACCTGGTGGACTACCGCTACCCGGACGCGCTGATCGAAGTGGGCCGCAGCGGCGACGCCGTGATCCGTTCCCTGCACGGCATTCCGGCGGGACTGACGCTCAAGCTCGAGGGCCACGACATCGCCGCGACCACGACGCTCAGCGAACTCAACTCGGCCCTGCGCAAGAACCCGCGCTGGAAAATGGCGGAGGCACCCGGCAAGGTGCGCAGCCCGGCCGACCGCGACGAAGACGATCCGCTCGAGCACCTCGCCTACACCACGCTGTACACGCTGGATGGCGACGGCGACCAGTACCGGCTGTATTTCCTTGGCGAGCGGCTGGTCGGGTACGCCTACTGGGTCGGCTGCTAGCGCAGGCGGATCGCTAGGACGTGCGCGGGGCGGGCTCCCGCGCGGCGAGGTCGTCCGCGGCGGACGCCGCGTCGTGCAGGCGTTTCCATTCGTCGAAGCCGCCGGCCAGCGCCCACGTGTTGAGATAGCCCGCGCCTTGCAGCCGCTCGGCCAGGATGGCGGCGGACACCTCGTTCGGACATGCGCAGTAGATGACGATCTCGACGTTGGCCGGATGGGTCGACAGCAGGTCCAGCGGCGCGTGCAGATCCATCGTCAGCGCACCGGGAATCCTTTCGATGGCTTCGGTGCGCACGTCCACCACCAGCGGGGAAGCGTCGCCCTGGCGCCGCGCCTCGAGCTCGCCCACCGTCATGCGGCGCACCAGGCGGGTCCGGCGCAGCAGCCGCACCCGCCGCACGAACTTGTACGCGACGAAGGCCGCGAAAGCGGCCAGCACCACCGCCACCGCCACCGGGCCATAGGTGCTGAAGGCAAGCAGGATGGCTTCCACGAAATCGGTAAACACCACGCCGATCAGCAGCGCCCCGCCGGCCCACACCAGCGCGCCCAGCGCATCGTAGAACAGGAATATCGCGAACGGCGTGGCGGTCATGCCCGCCATGGCGGTGGACAGCGCGCCGGCGCCCGGCAGCAGCTTGGAGAACACCAGGCTGCGCGGGCCCACGCGCAGATACAGCGACTGCGTCTGGCGGATGCAGCTGTCGGGGGAAATCGAGACGCGGCAGATGGTGCGCAGCATCGGCTGGCCCAGGCGCTTGCCGGCAAAGTACCACGCGGTATCTGCAATCAGGCAGGCCAGGATGACCGCCCCCAGCACCAGCCCGATCGACGGCCCGGTGTCGCGCATGCCGAGCGCCCCGGCCACGAACAGCATCGGCACGGCCGGCACCGGCAGCCCGGCCTGCTCGGCCAGCACATTGAGAAACACCAGCATCACGCCGTGGTTCTCAAGCAAGGTCTTCAATTCGCCCAAACTGCCCACGCCACTCTCCGCGCTTTTCTGCCCCTCAACTCAGGCGGCGCGGGCGGGATGCCCGCGCCGGCGGGCATAGGCGTAGTGTGCCACCATGGCGGCACCGTGCGGCGCAGAGTCTTGCATGGCGGCCTCAAAAACCCTGAATGAAGAGCCGCCGGCCAGCCGCTGCTGTCGCCGCGCGCATCGTCCCGATGCACCTCAGGCGTGGGCGCCGTCCTGGAACGTGTCGATCTTGCGTGCCGGGTCGGACGACACGCCGGTGCGATCCCAGCCGGCCAGCTTCTGCGCGCCATCGGAGTACGGGTCCGGCCTGCGCAGCTGGCTGGCGGACGCCACGGGGACGGGCGGCGCGGCGGGGTCGAGGCGCGCGCCGTCGCTGTACACGTCGAAGCGCGACGCGTGGAACGCGTGGAATACATAGCCATAGCGGTCGGCGGACACGGCGCTGTCCCTGGGGCCGGTGGCCTGCGCCGGGATCGCCAGCGTGGCGAGGCCCGCAAGTGCGGCAGACGTCATCAGGAGCTTCAGGCTGGGGGTCTTCATGATGCTCTCCTTCTTGGCGATCGGCGGATCGCAGTATTGCTAGCAAGGCGCAGCGCGTTGCGCTGTTCCGGCCACACGTGAATCGCGCGGTTGAAGACAGATACGCCGCGCGGCGCGCGGTGGATGCAGCCAATCGCGATGCCGGCGCGGGTCAGGCTTGCAGGTCAGGCTTGCAGGTCGATCCCGGCCGCGCCGGCCGGGCGCCGGACCAGCCTTCGCCGCTGACTTCTCCCCGGCCAGCAGGCATCATGTCGGCTATCCGTTTCCCGTCCCGCCTTGCCTGTCCCGGAGCCACGCATGCCCGCCCGACCCGCCCTGCAAGACCAACTGATCCAGCGCTTCGGCCTGCAGGCACATCCCGAAGGCGGCTACTACCGCGAGACCCATCGCGACACCGCGCGCGTGGCGCGCGAAGGCGGCCCGGCCGGCGTGGCCACGCACGCCGCGTCCACGGCGATCTACTACCTGCTGTGCGACGAGGCGTACTCCGCCTGGCATCGCATCCGCGCCGACGAGGTTTGGCACTTCTATGCGGGCTGCCCGCTGCATGTGCACGTGCTGGAAGCCGATGGCAGTCTCACCACGCACCGGCTAGGCGATGCGCTTGCGCATGAGGACACGGTGTTCCAGGCGGTAGTCAGGGCGGGTTGCTGGTTCGCCGCCGAGCGCAGCGATCCGGACGGATTCTCGCTGGTCGGCTGCACGGTGGCGCCCGGCTTCGAATTCAGCGAATTCGAGCTGGCCGACGCCGCCAGCCTGCAGAAGGCACACCCGCGCCACGCCGCGCTGATCGCGCGGCTCGCGCCTGCCGTGGCGGGCTGAACACGCGTGGCGGCGACGCCGGCGCCGAATACCCGCCGAATACCCGCCGAATACCCGCCGAATACCCGCAGAGTACCCGCCGGGTACCGGAACGATTCCCAACCCTGCCGTACTTTCCCGAGAGCCTTGGCTATGAAATGGTTGTCCCTCGCAGCGGTCGCGCTGGTGGCGCTGGAGCATGTCTACATCATGGTGCTGGRGATGTGCCTGTGGGACAAACCCCGCGGCATGCGCGCCTTCGGGCTAACGCAGGAATTCGCCACCGCGACCCGGGCGCTGGCGGCCAACCAGGGGCTCTACAACGGCTTCCTTGCCGCCGGGCTGCTGTGGGGCCTGGCCAGCGCGGCGGTGCCGGTGCAGTTGTTCTTCCTGGGCTGCGTGCTGGTGGCCGGCGTGTTCGGGGCCTGCACGGCGAGCCGGAAGATCCTGTGGATTCAGGCCGTGCCGGCGGCGGTGGCCATCGGACTGGTGCTGCTGGCCCGCGCCTGAAAGCTCAGTTCGGCCGGCGGTATGCGTTGTCGATCCACGCCGCCGCGCTGGCCTTGCTCAGCTTGAACGCGGGAGATACGCGCACCTGCGCCAGTTCCGCGCCGAGTTCGTCGCAGGCGCGCAGCACGGCGTAGGGATTGTCTTCGTCGGGCACGATATCGAGCGTCACGGCGATGCGGGCCGTGTCGGTATCCACCATCACGCTCTTGTGCAGCATGGCGTGGAGCTGCTGTTCGTGGCGGCGCAGCACCTCGGAGGCAGTCTTGACCAGGGTCGAGAACGCACCGGTGTCCAGCGGCTTGGGATTCTTCTTGTCCCGGCCCATGGTCCACGGGCCCACCAGGGCGGGCTCGGGCTCGCCGTCCTTGATCATGGCCACGGCCCAGCCGTCGTCGTCCTCGTTCTTGATCACGCGGGCGGTCCAGCCGTCGGCGCGCCACAGGCGGGCTTCCTGGATCTTCTCGGCGTCTTCCCCGGCTTGGTCTTGGGACAGTTCGGGCTGGTCGGTCATGGCGGCATCTGCATCGGAAACAAGGGCGCGATTCTACCCGTCCCGGCCCGTGCCGGCAGTGAGACGGATCCCATACATCGATCCCCTCAAAAGTTGTATTTAATGTCTGCGCACCGCGTCCTATGCTGGGAACGTCGCCGAGACCCCCGTCTTGATGACACCCCTTCGATGTCGCCGCCACCTTGGAACGGCGACGTTTTTTTGTGCGCAGGCGCCGCGCGTGGCACCAAAGCGGGGCCGGCGGCACAAGAAAAGCGCTGGCCGGGCGGGCCGAGGCAGTTTAAGATGCGCGATTATCGAACAACACGCGCGCACCCGCCCAATGGACGCCTCCATTCCCAGCAGCCCTGGCCAGGCACCGGCCGCCACTGTCCGCGTCGCCCGTCCCCAGGCCGACCTTCTCAACAGCTTCGCCGGCGACCCCAATTTCATGCTGTCGCTGGCGCGGGGCCTGAGCGTGCTCGAGGCCTTTTCGGAGCGTAAGCGCCCGCTCACCATCTCCCAGGTCGCGCAGCGCACCCAGCTGTCGCGAGCCTCGGTGCGGCGTTGCCTGTACACGCTGGAGCAGCTCGGCTACGTGAGCCAGCAAGGCGGGCAGTTCGCCCTGCGTCCGCGCGTGCTGCACCTGGGACATGCGTATTTCTCGTCCACGGCGCTGGTATCGCTGGCCCAGCCCATCCTCGACGGCCTGAGCGCGCGGATCCAGCAGACCTCCGCGCTGGCCATCCTCGACGACACCGACATCCTTTACCTGGTGCGCTCGGAAGTGCAGCGCGTACTCACTTATTCGCTCGGCATGGGCAGCCGGCTGCCGGCCTACTGCACCTCGATCGGGCGCCTGCTGCTGGCCCACCTGGCGGAGCCGGCGCTGGAAGATTACTTCGACCACGTCGACCTGCGCCCGCGCACCCTGCAGACCAAGATCTCCCGCCCCGAGCTGGAGGCCAGCTTCGCCAACGCGCGCGAGCTGGACTACATCATGGTGGACGAGGAACTGGAGCCGGGCCTGCGCGCCATCGCGGTGCCGGTGCGGGGGATTTCCGGCAGCGTGATGGCCGGCATCAGCGTCAGCATGAAGGCGACGCAGGTATCCGAGGCGGAGATGGTGTCGCGGCTGCTGCCGCCGATGCGCGAAGCCGCCGTGGCCATCGGCAAGCTGATTGCCGCCTGAGCGGCCCTGCACCGCCTAGCGGTGCAGGCGAGCCGGCCCGAGCATGGCCGCGTCGAGGCCGAAATCCACGATGCGCTGCGGCAGTGGCTTGCCCTGCACCAGCGCCGCGCAGGCCTCGCCCATCGCGGCCGAGGTCTGGATGCCGTAGCCGCCTTGCGCGGCCACCCAGAAAAAGCCCGGGGCCTGGTCGTCGAAGCCGCCCACCAGGTCGCCGTCGGCGACGAAGGAGCGCAGGCCGGCCCAGGTGCGGGCCGGGCGGCGGATTTCCAGCGTGGTCATGTCCTCGATATGGTGGATGCCCAGCGCGATATCCATTTCCTCGGGCTGCACGTCGTGCGGCGACACGGGGTCGGCATTGGCCGGCGAACCCAGCAGCATGCCGGCGTCCGGCTTGAGGTACCAGCTCTCGTCGAAGCACATGAACATCGGCCACCGGGCGATCTCCAGTCCCGCCGGCGGCGCGAACACGAAGGCCGAGCGGCGCTTGGGGGTGAGCCCCAGCGGCCTCGCGCCGGCCAGTCCCGCCACCACGTCGCACCAGGCGCCGGCCGCATTGACCACCACCGGGGCGCGCCAGGTACGCCCGCCCGCCTGCACTTCCCAGATGCCCTGGCTGCGTTCGATGGCGGTAACCTCTGCGTCGCAGACGAGGGTGCCGCCGCGCTGGCGCATGCCGCGCAGGTAGCCCTGGTGCAGGACATGTACGTCCATGTCGGCTGCGTCGGGCTCGAGCACGGCGCCCAGCACCTTCTCCCCGCGCAACACCGGCACCAGGGCGCAGGTGGCGTCGCGGTGCAGGCGCGCGGCGCGCGCGCCGAGCCTGCGCAAGCCGTCGAAATGCTGGTCCAGCTCGGCGCCCTCGCCGGGCTTGCCGATGGTCATGGCGCCGCGCGGGCTGAGCACGGGGTGTTCGGAAAAGCCTGCTGGCGGCGCATCGAAGAACGCGCGGCTGGCCATGGTGAGAGCGCGCACCTGCCGGGGGCCGTAGCTCTCCATGAAGAGCGCGGCTGAACGGCCTGTCGAGTGATAGCCGGGCTGCGCTTCGCGCTCGAGCACCACTACCCGTCCGGCCTGGGCCAGCCAGTAGGCCAGCGACGCGCCGGCAATACCGCCCCCGATAACGAGGAAATCCGCGCAACCCGTCTCTTCCATGCGCTGCCTCCTTGCGCCTGGCCGGTCCTAACCGCGGCTGGCGAGTTCCAGGGAAAACACCAGGCGCTGCAGGAAATTCTCCATGCGGCCGTCCAGGTTGGAGAAGGCGCAGCCGAAGTGGTGGATGGCGCTGTCGTCGCGTCCTGCCAGCCAGTGGCCGACTACCTGCAGGCTCAGATCGAGCTTGCCCAGCGGGCCGAAGTCCAGCTTCGCGCCGGCCACCGTGGTGCCGACCGGCAGGTGCGTGGCATCCACCGTCTTCGAGCGCAAGCCTACGCCTGAAAGCGACAGGTCGGCAATGTCGAGCTTGAGCGCGGCGCCGTCCGACATCTTGATGGTGCAGCCGTAGCCCTTGGTGACCAGCGTGCGCGCRCGGAAATGGCGGCGGCGCTGGAAGTGATASAGCTTSTCCGGGAACGGTGCGACAAACGCCGGGCCGCCCTGGAACTGGGTGGCTTCGGGCGTGCCGATCACGAAGTTCACGGGCACGCCGCGCAGCGAGGCGGAGAACGCGTTCTCGGGCGAGGCCAGCAAGGCCTGCCGCTCCGGCTCGGTGCGGCACCAGTCGAAGACAAAGGTGCGGTTGGCCGGATCGACATGCAGGACCGTGGTGACCATCTCGTGCGCGGTACGCGCCCGCACGTTGATGACGCACTTCTGCCAGGCGAGGTCGCGCAGCACGGTGCCGATCTGCGAGGAATGGGTAAGGCGATAGCGGTCGTCTGGCAACGCGCCCGCGTCTAGCTCGGATTGCTCCGGGGAATCTTGGAGACTCATGAAATCACGCAAACGTCTGTGAGAGGCCTGCGTCGCGCCAGACTGGCTTGCGACGGGAAAACGGGCTGGCCGCGAACATGGAGCGGGCGGCCAGCGCCGCATGTTAAGCGTGGCGCTGGTCGCTGCGCAAGCTCTTGTTCGGTCTACGGCGAAATGTGGCAAAACTTGAGCCAGACTTCCGTGGGGTAGCCCGCCGGGCCGCGTTCAGGCGTCGCCCGCGGCGCCGGGCCGGCCGGTGATGCCCGCCGCCCTGCGCGGGCGCGCAACCCCGCCAGGCGCGGTGGCGCGATGTGCCGGCACGGTCACCTTGGCCGGCTCGGCGCCCAGCGATGCCAGCGCCTCGCGGCACAACCAGTCGCGCACCGCGCGCCGCCGTTCGTCGCGCTCGAAGGCCACCGGCGAGAGCAGATGGTAGGAGGAGCCGTCCCGCACGAAGCCGTGCGGCGCGGCAATGCGGCCGTCGGCCATCTCGTCGGCCACCATCAGGCGCGAGGCGATGGCACAGCCGAGCCCGGCCGCGGCAGCCTGGATGCTCAGGTAGAAATGCTCATACCACGCGTCGGCGCCAAAGCGATGCCTGCCGCCGGCAGCCTGTGCCCAGCGCTGCCACGCGTCGGGGCGCGAGCGCGTGTGCRGGCGCGRCTGCCCGGCCAGGTTCGCGGTGCCGGCGCGGCACACCACGCCCACCCATTCCTCGGCCACCTCATGCGTATGCAGCTGCGCGCCGAAGCGGAAATCGTCGCGCCGCAGCGCGAGGTCCACGCCGCTGCGCGCGAAATCGAGCGGACCACCCGCGGCCATCAGGTGCAGCGTGATATCCGGATGCGCCTCGGCAAAGCGAGGCAGCCGCGGAATCAGCCAGCGCATGGCGATGGTGGGCTCGCACGACAACACCAGCGTCTGTTGCCGGCTCTGCGCGCGGATGCGGTCCACGGCGCCGGCCAGCAGCTCGAGCGACTGTGTGGCGGCCGCATGCAGGGCGTGCCCGGCCTCGGTCAGGAACACCGCGCGGTTGCGCCGCTCGAACAGCGCCACGCCGAGCGCGTCCTCGAGCTGGCGGATCTGCCGGCTGACCGCGCCGTGGGTCAGGTGCAGTTCGTCGGCGGCGCGCATGAAGCTCTGGTGCCGCGCCGCGGCCTCGAAGAAACGGATCCAGCCAAGCCAGTGCATGCGGCGCCCCAGTCAATGAGATACGTGAATTTTCCTGACGGAATTGCAGCAGTATAAATCGGTTGTGAGGGACCCGCCCGGCCGGGAGAATGGCGCAATTGCAGCAGTATTTCCTGCGCTTCCGGCTGCACGGGCCGTGCCTCGCGGCATGCCATCACCATCAGGTAACCTCACACGAATATGCACCCGTTCACCGAACTGCTGGCCGTCGCGACCATCACCGTGCTGGCCGTCATCAGCCCCGGCCCCGATTTCGCCATGGTGATGCGCAACAGCTACCTGCACGGCCGTCGCGCGGGCCTGCTCAGCGCACTGGGCATTGCGCTGGGCGTGCAGGTGCACGTGTTCTACACGATGTTCGGGGTGGCCCTGCTGATGGAACATGCCCACGGCCTGCTCGGCGTGGTCAAGGTGCTGGGGGCCGCCTACCTGGTCTGGATCGGCATCCAGACCTTGCGCAAGCGTGCTCCCGCCGCGGCTGCCGCGGCTGCCGATAGCGCGACCGCGGCGCCGGCGCTGTCGGCGAGCGCGGCGCTCAAGATGGGCTTTCTCACCAATGCGCTCAATCCCAAGACCACCTTGTTCGTGGTGAGCACCTATACGCAGGTGGTGGATGCGGGAACGCCGCTGCCGGTGCAGTTCGGCTACGGGCTGTTCATGTCGCTGGCGCACCTGGCGTGGTTCGGCCTGATCGCCTGCTGCTTCACCACGCCGGCGCTGCGCTGCGCCATGCAGCGCCGCCAGCGCCTGCTGGACCGCGTCATCGGCGGCGCACTGCTGGGACTCGGGCTGGCGCTGGGGCTCGGCAATCTCGCCTGAGATGCGCCGCCGGCCCGGGCCTCAGCCGGTGACGGCAAGCGCGTAGGCCCGCCGGCAGACATGCTGCGCGCCGCCGGGGCGCAGGTAGCTTTGGTAGAGCACGAAGCGCTCGACTGTAAGCGGCGCGCCGACCTGGTCCATCTGCGCGGCGCGCCATGCCCGCAGCGCGTTGTCCGGCACCGCTTGCATGCTGCGCGCGAGCGTGATGTGCGGCAGGAAGCCGGCATGCCGGCGGTGTGTGGAGGGTGGGGCCGGCGACTGTGCGCCGGCATCGCCGTCGCAGCCGGCCAGGGCATCCTCGACCGCCGCGTGAAGCGCATCGAGCGCGGCGCAGCGTGCGACGCCCGCCCACAGCACGCTCGCGCGGCGGCCACGAAAACATCCGGCCTGCTGCACGCTGAGCGCGAACGGCGTGCACGAGACTGCCTGCAGCGCCTGCTCGATGCATACCGCCGTGTCCTCGTCCCGCTCGCCAAGGAAGTGCAGCGTCAGGTGGACCTGATGCGGGGCTGCCAGGCGAACGCCCGCCACGCGCGGCACGCGCGCGAGCAACGCGTCTGCCAGCACCGCGGGAACTTCGATCGCCACGAACAGGCGTGCCATGCCATTCACCTCTTGTGCGCGCCCTGCCGCGCCGGGCTAGCCCGCCATCCTCTGCGGCGCGCCGCCGGCAGGCACGAAGCGCCGCTGCCGCATCCACTTGGTCACGACCCATTTCTCGCCGGCCTGCACCGGCGCGCCCGCGTGCAGCGTCCTGCCATCGAGCTGGTTGGCCGCATCGCAATATTCAAAGTACACCGCATTGCCCTTGCGCGGCGAAACCGCGAAGCCGATTTCGGGGAAGGCGGTCTCGCCACCGGCCGGCACGTCGTTGAGATACACCACCAGGGTGCTCACGCGCTGCCCGCTGCGCGCCAGCGAAGCCTGGTTGGCCGCGTTGGTCGGCATCAGGAAATCGTAGTGCGGCGTACTCTGCGCGCCCACCCCGTAGCGCAGCACCTGCAAGCCTTCGCCGTTCTCCACGGGCAGTTGCATCAGCGCGGCGATGCGCTGGTCGAGCCGCGCGACCAGCGCATTTTCCTGCAGGCGAAAGAACATGCCATGGCTGGAGCGGTCGTCGCTGACCACGGTGAAGCCGGTCGAGGGATCGACGGTGGTGGAAGGCGCCAGGCGCGGCTGCGCCATGGCCACCAGCGCATCGCATTCGTCGTGGCTCAACACGCCCTCGAGCACGGCGATCACCGGCCGGTCCATGCGCGACAGCACGCGCACGTCGCGATCGGCGGCGCGCAGCAGCGAACCCGGCCCCAGGCGCGCGCCGGGTGCCGCCGGCCTGGGCCGGGGCATGGTGATGCTGTCCTGCGGCGCGGGGCGGCCGTCGCGGCGCGCGCGCGCGAACGCTGCCACCAGTTCTCGCGCGACCAGCGCATCGTAGCCCTGCGCGCAGAGCGCCTGCGCCATCTTGTCTGGCGCCGCGCCGCGCTGCAGTCCCTGCGTGATCCAGTCGCGCAGCGCGGGGGGGAAATGGATGGTGGCAAGCGTGGTGTCTGACATGGCGGGCAGGTGGCGGGGAGGAAGCGAAATGGCGCCGCGAGTATGGCGCCACGGCGCCCATGTACGCAAATCACTACATACGGACATTAGCGCGTCACATAGTTTCAAATGAAATTAAATTGTCACTTAACGCCGATAGTATCCCGCCTGCCGCAACCTTGGCGTGGCGCGTAGCCCATTTTCCGCTCACCCGGCGGGGCCCGCGACCATGGCGACGGATGCATCCGTACGGCCTGTGAAGAGCGGGTGCGCATCGGCATCCGGCGCGCCTTCATGCAGATGCCACGGACGCGCCAGCCGGCATGTCGCGCAGGCTTGCCGGTGCCGGTTCCATCCTTGCCACAGTCCCCTCGAGGTCAACAATGAAGAAGAATGCAAGCCCACACCGCCTGATCCCCGCCGTCACGGCGCTTGCCGCCGCCGCCATGCTGGCGGCTTGCGGCAGCGACGGCACCGGCACCGCCAGCACCCCGGGCAGCGTCACGCCGACGCAATCCGCCGTGCAGGGCAGCGTGATCGGCGCGGCAGTGAAAAACCCCACCGGCGCGGCCAACTCCAGCGCCGCCGGTGGCGTCGACTACGCCTTGAGCACCACCGGCGTTGCCGTGTCGCAAACCTTCCAGCTCGTGGCCTACGGCAACGCCAAGGTGTGCGCGGACACCAACGGCAACGGCCTGTGCGACGGCGGCGAGGCCTCCACGCTGAGCGCGGCCGACGGCAGCTTCACGCTGCCCGCCGGCACCACCGGCAGCCTGGCCGCGGTGGTGGGCACCGACGCTACCTTTACCGATCCCAACACCGGCAGCAGCGCCAAGGTGGCGCAGAAGATGATCCTGCGCAGCGCGGGCGAGCAGAACGTGGCGGGCGCCAAGGTTGTGATCAGCCCGCTGTCGACCGAAGTCGTGCGCAATATGGAAGCCGGCAAGCAGTCCTTCGCCGACGCCAAGGCCGCGCTGGCCGGCCGCCTGAGCCTGCAGAACACCCCGGCGCTGCCGACCGACGTGACGGTGCAAGCGGACAGCGTGGTGGCCGACGTGGCCGCCGTGACCGACAGCCGAGCGCAGGCGGCGCTGCTGGGCGAGGCAAACATGCTGGCCAGCCGCTTCGCCCTGGCCAGCACCATCCTCGACCGCGGCTATGTCACCAGCGCGGCGACCGATGCCGTGCAGACGCTGCAAGTGGCGCAGGACAACGCCTTCAACCCCGAAGGCATCCCGCGCTATGACCACCTGTTCGTGGTGGTGTTCGAGAACCACAGCAACCAGACGGTCGACAGCGCCTCGTATCCCAATTTCTACAAATACCTCAACGTCGAAGGCAACAAGGCCTCGAACTACTTCTCCACCGGCAACCCCAGCGAGCCGAACTACATCTCGCTGGCCAGCGCCGACGACTGGGGCGTGGCCGACGACAATGCCTGGAATTGCCTGCCGGCCGGCGACACCGCCAACCAGCCGACCGACGCCTACATGCCGCTGGTCGCCTGCAACGGCGACACCAAGGTGCATAACCTGAAGGGCCGCCGCAATATGTTCACGGCGCTGTACAAGGCAGGCATCGGCACGCGCGTCTACAGCGAATCGATGGACCCGGGCCAGGACCCGCGCAAGGATGGCGCCGGCAATGTGGCCATCACCGCGGTCAACACCACCTCGGGGCTGGGCGCGACCGAACCGATGATCGCCAGCCTGTACAAGACCAAGCACCATCCGGCGGTGAACTTCGACGACGTGCGCACCCGCCCCGACTTCTTCAAGAACCTGAGCCGCACCGTGGGCGGCGGCCAGTGGGATGCAGCGATCGCAAGCTATGCCAAGGCGCACGGCATCACCTGGAACACGCACCAGTTCGAGGATGACCTGCTCAGCGGCGACATCGGCGCGCTGAACTACATCGTGCCCGACCAGTGCGATGACATCCACGGCACCGGCGTCGCGGTGGCCGACTGCGTGTCCGGCCCGACCGGCATCGCGCGCGGCGACAAGTACGCCAAGTACCTGGTCGAGACCATCAAGGCCTCGCCGGTCTGGAAGAACACCAACCGCCGCTCGGCCATCGTGCTGCTGTTCGACGAAGGCAGCAGCTTCTTCGGCAGCTCCTCGTGCTGCGGCTGGAACGTGGGCGGCGGCGCCACCAGCGGCGCGCCGCTGGGCGAAGGCATCACCACCGCGGTGCCGAAGTACAACGGCAGCAACAAGGGTGACGGTCCCACCATCTTCGCGGTGCTGACCAACCAGGCGAGCGCGCCCAAGGGCGTGGCGGATTCCGACTCCTACAGCCACTTCTCCTTCGTGCGCACCATGCAGGACATGTTCGCCCTGGCCGACCCGGGCGTGAATACGTCCTACATGAACCGCTCCAAGTACACGGAGTCGTACATCGCCGCCAACCTCGCCAGCCTGGCCGAATACTCGGGCAGCGCCGACACGCACTTCGACGCCGTGCGTCCGATGAACCACCGCTACGTGGTGAAGGCCGGCGACCGCCAGTCGGGCGGCGCCACGCCAGGCGCGGGCGGCAGCGGCCTGTTCAACAACGGCAACGTGGCCGCCGGCCCGGACACCACCCAGATCAACATCTGGGCTCAGCACTCGTAACGCGATGCGGGCCGCGCTGCGGCGCGGCCCCTTCCTTGTTCCCGCAACACCTTGACGGGCGCGCGGCGGTGACGCCGCGCGCCGCAACCATGCGCACTTCCCTCATCGCCGCCTGCCTGCTCGCCGCCGCCCTCGCGGCATGCAAGGACCGGCAGGTCACCAGCGGGGCCACGGCCCAGGCGACACCGGCACCGGCAACGGTCCAGGCCACGGCCTCGCAGACGCTCGCCCCGCCCGCACCGCTTTCGCTCGCCGCCCAGGCCGGCGCCAAGATGTTCTTCGATCCCGCGCTGTCCGGCTCGGGCAGGATGTCCTGCGCCAGCTGCCATGATCCGGCGCACGCCTACGGCCCGCCGAACAAGCTGGCGGTACAGCTCGGCGGCCGCGATCTCACGCTGGCCGGCACGCGCGCGGTGCCCACGCTGATGTACAAGGACTACACCAAGGCGTACTCCGATACCTACGAAAACCCGGACGCGATCAGCCCGCCCGGACCCGGCGGCGGCTTTGCCTGGGACGGGCGCGCCGACACGCTGGCCGCGCAGGCCGCGATTCCGCTGCTGGCACCCAACGAGATGGCCAACGACAGCCCGGCCGCGGTGGTGGAAGCCATCCGCCACGCGCCCTACGCTGCGCTGTTCCGCCAGGCCTTCGGCGCCGATGCGCTCGACCAGCCCGAACGCGCCTTCGCACTGGCGGGCGCCGCGCTGCAGGCCTTCCAGGTCGAGGACAAGAGCTTCCATCCGTACAGCAGCAAGTTCGACCGCTACCGCAACAACAAGACCGGCGGCACGCTGACCGAAGCCGAGGCACGCGGCCTGCGCGTGTTCCTGGACCCAAAGAAGGGCAACTGCATGGCCTGCCACCTGCTCGGCGGCGGCAACGACGGCAGCCTGGACATCACCAGCGACTACTCGTTCGCCGCCATCGGCGTGCCGCGCAACAAGGACATCCCGGCCAACGCCGATCCCGCGCATTTCGACCTGGGCCTGTGCGGACCGCTGCGCACCGACCACCTTCCGGGCAAGGGCAAGGGCAAGGGCAAGGGCAAGGATGCCGCGAGCGGTTGCGGCATGTTCAAGACACCGGTCCTGCGCAACATCGCCACGCGCCACGTATTCATGCACAACGGCGTGTTCAAGTCACTCGAAGACGTAGTCAAGTTCTACAACACGCGCGATACCCGGCCCGAGCTGTGGTACCCCAGGGACGCCCGCGGCAAGGTGCGCAAGTTCGACGACCTGCCCGCGCGCTACCGCGCCAACCTGGACGACCAGATGCCGCTGGACCAGCGCCGCGCCGGCAGCAAGCCGCCCATGACCGACGCGGAAATGGCGGACCTGCTCAAGTTCCTCGCCACGCTGACCGACGGCTACGACCCCGCGCGCGCCGCCACGCCGGCCGCCGCGCCGGCCACCACGCCGGCCACCACTACCCAGGCTTCACGATGAACATCTCCTCCCGGCCCGCGCACGCGATCGCCTGCGCCCTGTCACTCACGCTGCTGGCCGCCTGCCAGCAAGCCTCCGACCCGAGCGAGCGCAATTTCGGCGCGGCGCTGCAGCAGTATTTCGAAGGGCACGGCGAGCTGTGCATCGGCCGCCACCTGTGGCCCGTGGACGTACCCGATACGCCTGCTGCGAGCGGATTGCGCGACGGCATCCAGATGCCSGCGCTGGAACGTGCCGGCCTGGTCGCGCACACGCCGGCGGAAATGACCTTGCATCACCAGGACGGCAGCAGCGAGACCGTGAAGGCGCGCCGCTACCAGCTGACCGACAAGGGCCGCGAGTATTTCCGCGAACACCCCCAGGTCAGCACCGCGCAGGCCGGCGCCGCGCAGGCCGATCTCTGCTACGGCAAGATCAGCCTGGCGCGCGTGCTCGACTGGGAACCGCCGCGCGCCGGCGAGGGCGCGCGGCCGCGGCAAACCACCACGGTGCGCTATACCTACGTCATCGATGCCGCGCCATGGACGCGCGAGCCCGCCGTCCAGCAAGCCTTTCCGGTGCTGGCGCGGGTGGTGAAGGGCAGCGGCAGCATGCCGCTCACGCAGGCGCTAACGCTGACCGACGCAGGCTGGGCAGTGCAATAGCCGGATGCGGCTATCGCGCCGGCAATCGCGCCGGCAATCGCGCGTCACTTCATGCCATATCGTGCAGGGCATGCATTTTTGCCTGCAGCCACTGCAGGATGCTGGTCTTCTGTGCTTCCGGCGCGACTCGCATCTTCGCCAGCGTATCGTTCGATTCCTTGCGCTGGGAGAGCAGGTTGCACATCCTCGACCCCACTTCCGGGCGCGCCTGGAGAATCGGCGTGAGATCCGTCTTCTCCAGCCGGTAGAGCACTACGCTGGTGATGGCCTCGATGGTGACTTGCATGGGAATGCCGGCGAGCACGCCGAACTCCCCGAAGGTATCGCCGGGGCCGAGCCGCGCGGTCTCGACGCGCTCGCCCCCCCGGTTCGCCGTCACGGAGAGCACGCCGGCGTCCACCAGCAGGAGGTAGTCGGTGATATCGGTACTCGCGACGACCTCCTGTCCTGACTCGTATTCATGCCGCGACAGGCGCTTGGCCAGACGCGAAAGCTCATCCGCATCGAGCTCCTGGAAGATGTTCACCGTGGAGAGCAGCCGCAGGCGACGGTCGGAAGCGGAAGGCGGCTTGCTGTAGGTGGTGGCCAGCGAGCGCAGGTCGATGCCGGCGGAAGCCAGGTGTCGGTATGCGAGATCGAAGAGCTGGTTCGCCGCGGTTGCCTTGCTCGCCAGGGAGGCCACGTAGCACGTCATCTCGTACTCGATCGCGTTCGTGTTCATGCGCTTGACCATGACGGATGGCTCCGGCTTCGGCAGTGCCACCCGGCAGCCCCTGATGGCACGTTCAAGCGCATCGAGGATCAGTTGCGGGCGCGCCTCCGGTGTCACCTCGATGATCACGTTGACGCCATGAAGCTCCGAAGGCCGGCTGAAGTTGGTGATCTTGGCGCGCGCGGTTGCGTTGTTGGGAATGACGATCAGGTTGCCTTGCGCGCTCAGCAGATGGGTGGCGCGCCAGTTGATCTCGAGCACCTTCCCGTCGACGCCATCGATGGATACCAGGTCGCCAAGGTGGTAGGGCTGGGTGGTGTTGAGGACAAGGCCGGAGAACACGTCGCTCAAGGTGCTCTGGATGGCCAGCCCGACAATGATCGCCAGCGCCCCCGATGTCGCCAGCAGGCCGCTCACCGGAAGCTCCAGCACATAGGCAACGGCGGCGACGGCGGCGGCAACGAAGATCAGCGCGCCGAGAACGTCCTGGAAGAGGCGCTCGCCTTGCCAGGCCTTGGGCAGGAACAGGGCGCCCGAGAGCGCCGCGAGGACCCGGGCGCCGAGCAGCCACCAGGTGATCTCCAGCGCCTGCGCGAGAAAATGCCGGACTGGCTGGTCAGGCCACGGAGCGGCATCGAGCGGGACCATGCCGCCCCGGAACAGGACGATGGTCAGGAGCGCGAAGATGGCCAGACGGACGAAGAGGCGCAGCCTTTGGCGTTCGGCGCGGATAAGGCGCCAGGCGAGAATATCGCAGACGACGATACCCAGCCCAAGGAACAGCGGATCCAGCCGATATGCCATGGTGAGCCACCCCTGCCGAGATTCGAAACCACGCTCCGCTGAAGCCAGCCGGTGGCTTCAATCGATTCGGCCCTCGCATGGTTGCCCGGGCAACTTGCCGGCCAGGCCACTTCCGGGTCCGCTCCCTATCGTACAGGAGCGGAAATACCGGCGAAAGGCGGCGGCGGCCTGCCGCTCATTCGAACGCCAGCGCTGACTGGCGCAGGATGGGCAGGGCAGCCGCGGCGGCGGTGCCCTCGAGGCGCAGCAGCGCGCGCTTGCGGTCGGTGCCGCCGGCGTAGCCGGTGAGGTCTCCGCTGGCGCCGAGCACGCGGTGGCATGGCACGATCACCGACAGCGGATTGCGTCCCACCGCGCCCCCGACCGCGCGCGCATGCGTGGGTGGCAGGCCCAGGCCCGCGGCTAGTTCGCCGTACGAGAGCGTCTCGCCGAACGGGATCGCGCGCAGCGCGTCCCAGACCGAGCGCTGGAAAGCGCTGCCGGCCAGCACCATGGGCACGGTGAATGCCTGCAGCCGTTCGGCGAAGTAGTCGTCCAGTTCGTCGGCGGCCTGCTCGAAGACGGCCTTGGCCGCGGCCGGCACGATCGCGGCCGGAGTGGCCGTCGCGGGATAATGCTTCTGCCCGGCAAAGAAGAGCCCGCTCAGGCGCGCCCCGTCGGCGCGCAGCAGCACCTCGCCCAGCGGGCTGGGGATAATGCGATAGGCAATCATGGCGTGGCCTTCTCCTTGTCTCTCGACTCTTGTTCCTTGCGCTCTTCATAGCGCCGCCACAGATGGATGGCGGCGTAGGCGCGCCAGGGCGCCCACTGCGCAACGTGTTCGTTCATGGCACGCACGGTAGCAATGCCGAGCACCTTGCGCAAGGCGTAGTCGGTACCGGGGAATGCGTCAGGCCAGCCCAGCGCGCGCATGGCCACGTATTGCGCGGTCCAGTCGCCCACCCCTTCGATCGCGCACAGGCCCGCGATGGCGTCCTCGGGCGCGGCACTCGGTTCGAGCTTCAGCTCGCCCGCCGCCACGCGGCTGGCGATGGCGTGAATCGCCCGGCCCTTGGCCAGCGGGATGCCGATCTCGCGCAACGCTTCGGGCGCCACCAGCGCCAGCGCGGCAGCGCCTGGAAAGCCGTAGCGCAGGCCCGGCAGCGGCTGCGCCAGCGCGGGGCCGTGGTGCTCTGCCAGCCGCGCCAGCAAGGTGCGCGCATGCTTGACCGAAATCACCTGCCCGACCACCGCGCGCACGGCGATCTCGAAACCGTCCACCGCGCCGGGAAGGCGCATGCCGGGGGCTTGCGCCGCGAGCGGCCCCAGGTGCTGGTCCACCACATCGGGACGACAGCCGAGGTCGCACAGGCGGCGCACGCGACCCAGCGCTTGCGGGATGACGTGCGCCAGCGAGCCGGACAGCGTCACGCGGATCACGTGGCGGCGCGCTACATGTTCGAGCCGCAGCCAGCCAAGATGGGTGCGGCCGCCGACGTCGATGGCCAGCGTGCGCGCGTAGGTGCCGTCGCCGAGCTGCTCGACGCCGTCCACCGCCCGCACGCCGATGAACTGCAGCCACGACGCCCATGCCAGCGGCGGGCGGTAGCCCAGCTCGAACACCAGTTCGTCGGCCATGTTGTCGGCAGCGCGCTTGCGCATCGCCAGCGGCGTGAGCCCGTAGCGCGTCTTGAGCACGTCGTTGAAACGCCGCACGCTGCCAAAGCCGGCGGCGTGCGCCACGTCGGTCACCGTCAGCGCGGTATCGGTCAGCAGGCGCTTGGCCAGCAGCAGCCGCTGGGTCTGCGCGTACTCCAGCACCGAGACCCCGAACTGGGCGTCGAACAGCCGCCGCAGATGGCGCTCGGTGACGCCGATGCGCGCGGCCAGCGCGGCCACGCCGGCATCGGCCATGAAGCCGTCATCGATCAGCGTGGCCGCCGCCTGTGCCAGCCGCCCGGACAGATCGGACAAGCCGTGCCCCGGCGCCAGTTCGGGCCGGCAGCGCAGGCAGGGCCGGAAGCCGCGCTTCTCGGCCGCGGCGGCGGTCTCGTAGAAGGTGCAGTTCTCGCGCTTGGGCGTGCGCACCGCGCACACGGGGCGACAGTACACCCCGGTGGACGACACGCCGACAAAGAAGCGTCCGTCGAAGCGGCGGTCGTGCGAGGCCACGGCCTTGTAGCAGGTGTCCGGATCGAGTTTCATAGGGTGCATGCTACTCCGTCGGCGGCACCGGACTGGCTGGATTCGGACATTTGCCCCGGCACTCGCGGGTGCCGGCGGCATGCGGAAATGTCGGAAAGCGCGACGGCATGCCGCCACAGGGCGCGGCAACGGCTAGAATCGGCCTCCGGACCTTCCTTGCCGCAGGTGGCGCAGCCTGTTCCTGCCGTCCGCCCGCGCCGGAGCAAACCCATTCCAAGCCGAATTCCGCATGCGTCTTATCCTCAAGCGCCTCACCTGCCTGCTGGCCCTGGCCTTCAGCGTCTCCACGCCTGCTGCTCCCGCCGGCACGCAGCCTGCCGCGGCAACCCCGGCCCAGGTAGCCAGCGCCGAGGGCATCACCGAGTACCGCCTGCCCAACGGCCYGCGCGTGCTGCTGGCGCCCGACGACGCCCAGCCGGTGACCACCGTCAACATGACTTACCTGGTGGGCAGCCGCCACGAGAACTACGGCGAGACCGGCATGGCGCATTTGCTCGAGCACTTGCTGTTCAAGGGCACGCCGGCCTTGCCCGGCAACACCATCGCGCAGGAACTCACGCGCCGCGGCATGCAGTTCAACGGCACCACCGGCTTCGACCGCACCAATTACTTCGAGAGCTTCTCCGCCAGCGAGGAGAACCTGGACTGGGCGCTGAAGATGGAAGCGGACCGCATGGTCAACAGCTTCATCGCGCGCGAGGCGCTCGACAGCGAGATGACGGTGGTGCGCAACGAGATGGAGCGCTCCGAGAACGAACCCGGCGCCATGCTCGCGCAGCAGATGCGCGCGGCGGCCTACCGCTGGCACAACTATGGCAAGGCGCCGATCGGTGCGCGCAGCGACGTGGAGCATGTCTCCATCGGCAACCTGCAGGCCTTCTACCGTCGCTACTACCAGCCCGACAACGCGGTGCTGGTGGTGGCAGGCAAGTTCGACGTGCCCGCCACGCTGGCCCGCATCGGCACGTTTTTCGGCGCGATCCCGAAGCCGGCGCGCACGCTGCCGGCGGAGTACACCGTGGAGCCGCCGCAGGAAGGCGCGCGCGAGATCACCCTGCGCCGCAAGGGTGACGCGCAGATGGTGGCGATTCAGTACCACATCGCGCCGGGCGCGCACCCGGATGCCGTGGCGATGCAACTGCTGGCCGACATCCTGACCGACGGGGCGGGCGGCCGCCTGTACAAGGCGCTGGTCGAAAGCGGCAAGGCCAACTGGCAGTCGGGCTCGGTGTCGGCCATGCGCGATCCCGGCTCGGTGCTGTTCGCCGCGGGCCTGGGCAAGACGCAGGATCTCGAGGCCGCGCAGCGGGCATTGCTGGCGCAGGTGGAGGGCTTTGCCGAACGGCCGGTGACCCAGGCGGAACTGGAGCGCGCCCGCACCCGGCTGCTCAATGCCTACGAGCGCCTGCTGGAGAACCCCTCCGGCTACGCCGTGGCCTTGTCCGATGCCATCGCCAAGGGCGACTGGCGCCTGCTGCTGATCGCGCGCGACCAGGCCGGGCGCGTCACCCTGGACGACCTGCAGCGCGTGGCGCAGAACTACCTGCGCCCAAGCAACCGCACGCTCGGCCGCTTTATCCCCGTCGACATGCCCGGCGAGACCGCCACGGCCGCGCTGGCGCCCGCCGCCATGCCCGCCGCGCCGGATGTCGCCGCCATGGTGGCGGGCTTCCAGGCCAAGCCGGCCAGGGCCGCGGTGGCGGCCTTCGACCCGAGCCCGGAGAATATCGAAGCGCACACGCTGCGCGGCAAGCTCGCCAACGGCATGCAGTTCGCCCTGCTGCCCAAGCCCAGCCGCGGACAGACCGTGAGCGGCCGGGTGGTCCTGCGCACGGGCGAGCTGAGTAGCCTGCAGGGCCTCGACGCCACGGGCGACATCACGGCCGCCATGCTGATGCGGGGCACGGTCACGATGGACCGGCAACAGATCTCCGACCGGCTGGCCGCGCTCAAGGCCTCGGTGTCGCTGCAGGGCGATGCGGAGGGTGTCACGGTGCGCTTCGAGGCGCGGCGCGACACGCTGGCGCAGACGCTGGCACTGATCCGCGACGTGCTGCGCGAGCCCAGCCTGCCTGTCGCCGAGTTCGAGACCCTGCGCGCCAACGCCATCGCCGGCATCGAAGGCGGGCTGGGGCGCCCGGAAACGCTCGCTTCGCTCGCGCTGGGGCGGCACGGCAATCCCTACCCTGCCGGGGATCCCCGTTACGTGGCCACGCCGCAGGAAGACATCGCCGCCCTCAGGCGACTGACGCTCGACGAGGTCCGCGCCTTCCACGCGCGCTTCTACGGGGCCGGCGACGGCCAGGTCACGCTGGTCGGCGATTTCGACCAGCCGGCCGCCCGCGCCCAGCTGGCCAGCCTGTTCGGCGACTGGCGCGCACAGGCGCCGTATGCACGCATCGCGCGGCCGTTCGTGGCGCTGCCGCCGGCGAGCCTCACGCGCGAGACAACGGGCAAGGCCAACGCCGTGTATCTGGCCGCGCTGCCGGTGGAGCTGACCAGCGACGCCCCCGACTATCCGGCCCTGGTGATCGCCAACCGCGTCTTCGGCGGCAACCCGCTCAAGAGCCGGCTGGCCGACCGCCTGCGCCAGCAGGACGGAATCAGCTACAGTGTGGGCAGCTTCGTTCAGGTTGGCGCGCTCGATACCAATGGGCGCCTCGGCATGCAAGCGGCGTATGCGCCGCAAAACCTCGACAAGCTCAAGCGGGGCGTCGCGGAAGAACTGGCTCGGCTGACGGCCCAAGGCATCACGCCGGAGGAACTGGCGCAGGCCAGGAGCGGCCTGTTGCAGCAAGGCGCGCTCGCGCGCACCAGCGACTCGGCCCTGGCCGGCACGCTGGCCGGCCAGCTGTTTCTCGGGCGCACCATGCGCTATGTCACGGAGTTCGAGCAAGCTATCGCCACGGCGAGCGTCGAGCAGGTCAACGCCGCGATCCGCAAGTATGTGGATCCGGCCAGGGTGGTCCAGGTATACGCAGGAGATTTTTCTGTCACGGCAGCGCAAGATGGCGCAGCCACCATAAAGGCAGGCAACACCCCTGCGGTAGCAACGCCATCCCCCTGAAACCGCGAGAGTGGAGGAAAATGGAGGTTGCCCGGGTGTCGCAGGACGCCCGCGGTGCGGCAGCGTGGCCGGCCGGGGGGCGACCCCTTGCCGCAACAGCGCGTTGACTGTATATTCGTACAGTATAAGTTGATATAAGAGGTGTGGATGTCAATAGTGCGAGCTAGCAGCAAGGCAGAAGCGCTTCGGCTTCTCGCATCGAAAGATGTGCTGGCCCTTGAGCTGGACTATGAGACCGGATGGCAGGACGCCGTCGAACTGGGCCGGCTCGGAGAGAAACGCGGCATTAAAGTGCAGTACCGGGGACAGGAAAGCATCGCTGTCCATTCGCGCGAAGCCCTGATCGAAGGGCTTGCCAAAACCAAGACTACCTTCCGCCAACGCAACCTGTATTGCCAGTTCGACCTCGGCACGCTGGCCGATCACGAACTGCTCGATCTCGAAGCCAAGGCCACCCGACTGGGCGACTATATCCTGGCAGGCCATCTGCTGAGGGATGTGGACGGCGTTTGGCCGCAGGAAGCACAGGATGCGCAGGAGCCGCGCCAGGAATCGCGGCAAGAACCGCAGTAAATCCGCGGAAAGACAGGCGGCAAGCGATACGCGCGGCATTGCGCGCGATCACCCGGGAGGCCCTCATTCGCGCGACGCCCGCAGGCATCGCGCGACAGGCGCGTGCCCCCGGCGTGCGCGGCGTTCGTGCGCCGCCCAGGTATTCCCTCCCCTTCAGCCGTGCCGGACCGCCCCGCGCCCATATCCTTCGCGGGCTTCGAAAAGGCCGCGCAGAACGTCCCGGGCTGCATGGAATGTCACGTCGTGACAGGAGAGTTCGACTACTTCATGGTGCTCTAGCAGGTCCTGTCGACCACGCAGATTCCGCTCCGAATGCACCTTTGCGCACACCGCCGCAGAGCCGGCGCAATCGCACTACACTGGAAACCTGCGTGCCTGCCCGGCCCCGCGGCCGTCTTCAGCGCGGGGCCTCAGGACGAAAAGCAAGAGGCAAACCATGACCGACCTGTCCGCCCCCGCCCTGAACGCCCCCCCGACTGCCGAAGAAAAACGCAAGCGCATCTACGCCATCGTCGCCGCCTCGTCAGGCAACCTGGTCGAGTGGTTCGACTTCTATGTCTACGCGTTCTGCGCGATCTATTTTGCCGGGTCCTTCTTCCCCAAATCCGATCCCACCGCGCAACTGCTCAACACCGCAGGCGTGTTTGCCGCCGGCTTCCTGATGCGGCCGATCGGGGGTTGGATATTCGGGCGCATCGCCGACCGGCATGGCCGCAAGAACTCGCTGCTGATCTCGGTGCTGATGATGTGCTGCGGCTCGCTGCTGATCGCCAGCCTGCCGACCTACAACACCATCGGGGCGTGGGCGCCCGCGCTGCTGCTGGTGGCGCGCCTGCTGCAAGGCCTTTCGGTGGGCGGTGAGTACGGCACCACCGCAACCTATATGAGCGAAGTCGCGCTCAAGGGCCAGCGCGGTTTCTATTCTTCGTTCCAGTACGTCACGCTGATCGGCGGCCAGTTGCTGGCCGTGCTGGTGGTCGTGCTGCTGCAGCAGTTCCTCGACGAGCAGGAGCTCAAATCCTGGGGCTGGCGCATTCCCTTCGTGATCGGCGCGATCACCGCCATCGTCGCGCTCTTCCTGCGCCGCACGCTGCATGAAACCACCTCTGCCGCCACGCGCGCAAGCAAGGAGGCCGGCACGCTGACCGAGCTGTTCCGCCATCACAAGGCAGCCTTCTTCACGGTGCTCGGCTACACCGCGGGCGGTTCGCTGATCTTCTATACGTTCACCACGTACATGCAGAAGTACCTGGTCAACACGGCCGGCATGTCGATCAAGACAGCCAGCTACGTGATGACCGGCTGCCTGTTCGTGTATATGTGCATGCAGCCGGTCTTCGGCATGCTGTCGGACCGCATCGGGCGGCGCAACAACATGCTGATGTTCGGCGCGCTGGGCGCGCTGGCCACGGTGCCGGTGATGACGGCGCTCAAGAGCGTGCACAGCCCCTTCGCCGCCTTCGTGCTGATCTGCATCGCGCTGGCGATCGTCAGTCTCTACACCTCCATCAGCGGCATCGTGAAGGCGGAGATGTTCCCCACCGAGATCCGGGCGCTGGGCGTGGGGCTAGCGTATGCGGTGGCCAATGCCGTGTTCGGCGGCTCGGCCGAGTACGTTGCACTGGACCTCAAATCGCTCGGCCACGAATCGAGCTTCTATTGGTACGTGACGGTGATGATGGTGATCGTGTTCCTTGTCGCCTTCCGCCTGCCGCGGCAGGCGAAGTACCTGCACCACGAACACTGACGCGCCCGCGCGCGCGTCCACGGACCCTCGCGCGCATTGCCGGGCGGGGGCCCGGCCCGCGTTGCGCGGCTAGCGCGGAAACGCCGCAGGCCTGCGCGACTGCCCGCGCACGGCGGCATGCCTGGGCCAGATGGACAGGCCGATGCCGATGCCATCCGCAAGCACCATGCGCGTGCCGCCCAGCCGCTCGGCGCACAGGCCGAACGCGGTTTCGCTGGCCCAGCTGCCCAGCCTGCGGCCCTGATGCTCGAGCGTAAGCACCGCCTTTTGCGCGGTATAGGACAGCCAGCGCCGCGCCACATGCGTCAATGGCAGGCCAAGGCGGCCGGCCAGCGCGGCCAGCGCGTCGAGGTCGACCGCGCCGGGCAAGGTGCGGCGGCACACGTCGAGCGGCATCAGCAGGCGGCCGGCGAAGGCATAGGCCTGGCCGCCCGCCGATTCGTCGTCGGGCATGGCCATCAGCGCCTCGTTGGCGCACTCGACGAAATCCAGGTCGGTGCCGCCCAGCAGATGCCTGCCGAGCAGGTAGGCAATCATGAAGCGCGCGTCCGGCGCGGCCAGGCGGTCGCTGTAGAGAATGGTCCAGGCACGGGCGCCAGTGCGATAGAGCGCGCCGTCGAAGCTCTGCAGCCGGCTCGGCTGTACGGAGCACACCTGATCGGCGCGGTGCAGCGCGCGGCCGGCGCCAAGCGCCAGGCGAATGCAGTCGAGCGGCGCGTCCGCCGGCTGCAGGGCGGCCATCAGCGCTTCGATGATGGGATAGCACGGCGCGCTGCCGGGCCCCGCATTGTCATTGGCGGCCAGGAGCGCATGGYGGCCGGGCGTATTGCCCGCTGCCACAAGGTCGGGGCTGCGCGCGGGCACGCCGGAAGCGACGAATGCCATCGTGGGTGGTCTCCGTTGAAGCGACGGGGCGGTGCGCGCCCGCGGGCCGTGAAGCAGGCCATGAAGCAGGCCGCGGATGCAAGCCGTGGATGCAAGCCGTGGATGCGAGCGGTGGATGCGAACCGGCGGCGCAGGCCGCCGCGCGCGCGGCGGGACGGACGTGGTGCCCGCCCCCGCCTGCGCGCGGCGCGATCAGTCGCGCAGGAGCTGCTTGGCGATGATCAGTTGCTGGATCTGCGTGGTGCCTTCGTACAGGCGCAGCAGGCGCACGTCGCGGTAGAAACGCTCGGCCTTGTACTCGGCGATATAGCCGGCGCCGCCGTGGATCTGCACGGCGCGGTCGGCCACGCGGCCCACCATCTCGGTACAGAACATCTTGGTGCAGGAGGCCAGCATGCTGACTTCCGGATCGCTCTTGCCGGGCGTCTTGGCGTCATAGCGCGCAGCGCAGTCGCGCACCATCGACAGGCCCGCGTACAGCTCGGCCTGGCTGTCGGCCAGCATGGCCTGGATCAGCTGGAAATCGCCGATCGGCTGGCCGAACTGCTTGCGCTCCTTGGCATAGGCCACGGCGTCCGTGATCAGGCGGTGCGCCATGCCGCAGGCCAGCGCCGAGAGATGCAGGCGGCCGCGGTCAAGCACCTTCATGGCAGTCTTGAAGCCCACGCCCGGCACGCCGCCGATGATGTTGGCCGCCGGCACGCGCACGTTCTCCAGCACCACGTCGCAGGTCTTGGTGCCGCGCTGGCCCATCTTCTTGTCCGGCTTGCCCAGCGAGATGCCCGGGGTATCGGCCGGCACGACGAACGACGAGATGCCCGAGGCGCCGGCACCGCCGGTGCGGGCCATCAGCGTGAAGGCGCCCGCGCGCGGCGCGTTGGTGATGAAGCGCTTGGTGCCGTTGATGACGTAGTGGTCGCCGTCGAGCTCGGCCCGGGTCTGCAGCGAAGCCGCGTCGGAACCGGCATTCGGCTCGGTCAGCGCGAACGAGATGATCAGCTCGCCGCTGGCGATCTTGGGCAGGTAGGCCTGCTTCTGCTCCTCGGTGCCATCCATCAGGATGCCCTGCGAGCCGATGCCCACATTGGTGCCGAACACCGAGCGGAAGGCGAAGGCGGTGTGGCCGAGGTCGTAGACCACATCGCATTCCTGCGACATCGAAAGGCCGATGCCGCCGTAGTTCTCGGGGATGGAGATCCCGAACAGGCCCATCTCCTTCATGTCGGCGACGATCTCGGCCGGTACGTCGTCAATTTCCTCGAGCGTGTCTTCGGCCGGCTTCAGGCGTTCGTCGATAAAACGCTGCACCGACGCGCGCAGCAGCGAAAAGGATTCTGCATCCAGGCTCATGGGAAATCTCCGGTCAAGGCAAACAACGATGTGGCCATCATGGTACGCCGTCACCTGGCTTTGACAATCCCCCATGTCTTGAACAGAATGGATAGTTATTTTTTACAATCAGAAAAATGTGATTGCTGCATTTCTTTTGGCAAGCGGAAAACAGCAGCCTGGTGCGCCGTCTCCACCGCGATGCAGTCATGCATGCCGGCGGTGGTGGTGATGCCAGCCTTGTTCATGCAAGTCGCGTACTGCTTCGACAACAGCTTCTCGTGCGCATGAGCGCCAGCGGGACGCAGCCAGCAGCGACGATGCGCGGACGGCTTTTTCATGGAAACAGGGGGGGAAGCCCGAACAAGGGCGGGACAGGCAACGTCAGGCACGCCGATCGCGGCGCGCGGAGCGCCGCAACCGGGTTGATGGCAGGAAAACCGGGCGGCACCCAGGCGCCGCCGCGTCAATCAGGCTTCCGCGATCAGGAAGCGCGTGCGGTTCTTGCCCAGCCATGCCGGAGCGCGGCCACGGCCGGTCCAGGTGGCCCCGGTCTTGGGGTCGCGGTACTTCGGGGGCAGCGCGCTCTTGGGCTTGGCGGCCTTGCCATTGGCGCCGGCTGCCGGACGGCCGCGGCGGCGCTTGGGAGCGATATCGTCGAGCGTCAGTTCATATTCCGACATGAGACCCTGGATCTGGGCAATGACGCCGGACACTTCACTGGCGCGCATCTCCGTCAGTTTTGCCTCGAGCGCTTCCTTCTCCGCGATCAGCTGCTTGTACGTCGCCATTTTGATTCTCCTGGGTCAGGGTTAATTGAATGATAGGGAAAATTTGCTGCCACAGCCTACCACGTTTGATTAATAAAGAAATAGCAACGTAAGAACTTGATACAACCGTCCGAATTTCGCTGCCATTTGGGGCATGCCCCGCGGCCGTGCCGATTGGGCGGAATGGTCCGATTGCCGTGATTGGCAACGGCCAATGCGTGTCCCTGAAGATTCCGGATTCACGTATTAGCGCCACGGATATTGCGGTTTCCTATCCCCGCTTTGACCGCCGCCATGCTGGTGTATTCAAGCAACCCGCGGCGGCAAGAAAGGGGTTTGAAAGCCGAAAGCAGGGCCAATGGGCCCGCAATTGCCGCCGGCAGGCCGCTACCGGCCATCGCCTCGCCACCATGGATTGGATCAAATCCCGGCCATCGGACAGTTCCTGGACAATGCGCGAAGCGGCATGGAAATTGGCGAAGACCTTCAAAGCCGATGCTAAGCAATATCCACTTTCGCGCCGCATGCGTATCGCACCGGGCGGATGGCCGGTGCCCCCGATGCGGAAGTTTTTTTGCAAGGAAAGGCCCCGGCATGCCCACGGCACTTGAATCGCAATGCATTGCCTGCTTTGATTCAAACGCGCGCCAGCGCGGCATTGCCAATTGGTGCCCGCCCGGTCGTACGCTGGCCGGCCTCGTTCTTTGCCTGCCGCATCAAACCGGTGGTAACGTGCAATTCGCGCGTCCATTGGGAACCGGGCCACTTCAATTCGGGGGAATACGAGATGCCGCTTGCGCTGCGAGATAAACCCCATTCACACGTGAGCGGTGCCGTGGATCCCGTCGAAGCGCTCCGGTGCCGCCCCGGCTGGCTCGGCACGCGCGTCGGCATGGCGATGATGCTGGCGCTGTTGACAGCCTGCGCCAGCCTGCCGCAGCCGCCCGGCGGCACGCCCTCGCATGCGCTGACCGATACGGCCAGCACGAGGCTCGGCCAGGCGCTGGCGCCGGGGCAGGCGCAACACCCCGGCGAATCGGTGTTCTATCCCTTGTCATCCGGCCCCGACGCGCTGGTGGCGCGGCTCGCGCTGGCGCGCGGCGCCGAGCGCAGCCTGGACCTGCAGTACTACATCTTCGACGCCGACCTCACCGGCAAGACCCTGCTCGGCGCCGTGGTGGCGGCGGCCGACCGCGGGGTGCGCGTGCGGCTGCTGCTCGACGACCTTCACCTGTCGGGGCAGGACCGTGCGCTGGCGGCCATCGACGCGCATCCCAATATCGAGGTACGGCTGTTCAACCCGTTTGCGAATCGCGGCGCGCGCTGGCTCGATTTCGCCACGAGCTTCCGGCGCCTGGACCGGCGCATGCACAATAAATCGATGACCGCCGACAATCAGCTCGCGGTGGTGGGCGGACGCAATATCGGCGACCCGTACTTCTCCGCCGACGCCGCCAGCGACTTCACGGATTTCGACGTGCTGGCCGGCGGCCCCGTGGTGCAACAGGTGTCCGCCGTCTTCGACGACTACTGGAACGGCGCCGCGAGCTATCCGGCGGCAGCGCTGCTGCCCGCGCCGGACGACGCGCAGGCCGAAGTGGAGGCCTTGCGCAAATACCTGGACCGCGAGGCGGAGCRGGCCAGGGGAGGCGAGTATGCGCAGGAACTCTTCACCTCCGGCATCGTGCGCGCCCTCGAAGCCGGCAAGCTGCCCGCCTACTGGGGACGTGGCACGGTGATCGCCGACCAGGCCGTCAAGGTCACGCTACCGCCCGAGGACGACTCCACCCACGCCATCCCGAAGCTGGCGCGGCTGCTGGGAAGCGCGCAACAGGAGCTATCCCTGGTCTCGCCCTACTTCGTGCCCGACCGCAAATCCGTCGAGTGGCTTGCCGCCCTGGCGCAGCGCGGCGTGCATGTGCGCATCCTCACCAATTCCTACGCCGCCACCGATGTCAGCGCGGTGCATGCCGGCTATGCRCCCACGCGCCAGGCACTGCTCGAAGCCGGCGTCGAGCTGTATGAACTCAAGCCGTCGGCCTACGCGGAGATGGCCCGCACCGGCCACCGCAGCCTGATCAGCAAGAGCCGGGCGAGCCTGCACGCCAAGAGCTATATGGTGGACCGCCACCTGCTGTTCGTCGGCTCGCTCAACCTGGACCCCCGCTCGGCACGGCTGAACACCGAGATGGGCGTGGTGCTCGACAGCGCCGCGCTGTGCGCCACGCTCAGCACGGGACTGGACGACAAGCTGCTCGACGTCGCCTACAAGGTCATGCTGGAGGCAGATCCCGCCAGCGGGCAGCAGCAGATGGTCTGGGTCACGCGCGAGGACGGCCTGCTTCGGACCTATCGCAGCGAGCCGGACATGGGCTTCTTCCAGCATCTCGGGCAGGGGCTGTTGCGCCTGCTGCCGCTGCAGGAGGAACTATAGGCAGGCGGCGCGTGCGCGCCAGGCGCGCGGGCGATCAACGCTAAACTCCCTGCCGTGCCGACGCCCGCTGCCCGCTGCCCGCTGCACGCTGCACGCTTTCATAAAGGATTTCAAGCGCCACATGGATCTCAATGCCCTTCGCCTGTTCGTGGACATCGTCGACGCCGGCAACCTGTCGGCCGCCGCGCGCAAGCTCAAGATGACGCGCGCCAACGTGAGCTACCACCTCAAGGCGCTGGAGGAGGCGCTCGGCGTGCAGCTGCTGCGCCGGACCACGCGCCATGTGGAACCCACGCCGGTGGGCGCCGGCCTGTACGAGCACGGCCGCAATATCCTGGGCGAGGTGGCAGCGGCCAACGCGTTGATCAACAGCATGGGCAAGAGCCTGCAAGGCCATGTGCGCCTGTCGGTGCCGACCGGGCTGGGCCACGCGATGCTGTCGCCGCTGCTCGTGAAGTTCAAGCACCGCTACCCCGACATCACGCTCGACGTGGTGTTCGACAACCGCATCCACAACCTGGTCTCCGAGGATGTGGAAGTGGCCTTGCGCATCATCTCGACACCCCCCGATTCGGTGGTGGCCACCGAGATCGGCGTGGTCGAATGGATAGTGTGCGGCTCGCCGGGCTACCTGGCCACGCAGCCCGCCCCGCGCGAGCTGGCCGATCTCAAGGACCATGCGATCGTGTGTGCCTCGCCCATCGGCCAGAAGCTCAAGGCGTTCGGCTCGCGCGGCCAGGGCGCCGATTCCGTGCGCGAGCAGGTGGCGCTGGAGCCCACGCTCAGCTCGGAGAACTTCGCCTTCCTCAAGGACGGCGTGCTGGGCGATCTCGGCCTCGGCATCTTCCCCCTCTACGCCATTGGCGCCGAGCTCGAGGCGGGCACGCTGGTAGCGCTGCTGCCGGACTACCACATCAGTGTGTTCGGCAGCCGCCTCTACATGCTGACCATGCCCAACCGCTACCAGACCATGGCCACGCGCTACCTGCTGAACTTTCTCAAGACCGAGTTGCAGGCCCTGTGGCCCGCACCCCGGCAGACGCCACCCGCCGGCGAGCCCGACGAAGCACCCGACGAGCCGTGACCCCCGCATGACGCCGGCGTCACCGGTGCGCACAGCGGCTTGGCAGCCCGGCAACGCCGTCTATAGTAGGAAACGCAGGGGTCAACCGGCCCGGACTGCAACGTACAGCGAAGGAGACGCATCATGGCCTTGGCTACCACCCTGGCAAATTGCCTGAACAGCAGGAACAGCCGTTTCGATACCATCCGCCATCCCTACACCCTCAGCAGCATGGCCACTGCCGAGGCAGCACACGTTCCCGGAGACCGCCTGGCCAAGACCCTGTTGCTGGAGGACGAAATCGGCTACGTGGCCGTGGTCATCCCGTCCAGCCATCACCTGAACCTGGCGGCGCTGTGCGCGCAGACAGGCCGCACGCTGATCCTCGCGCAGGAAGACGAGATCCGCGAAGTCTTCAAGGACTGCGACTTCGGCGCCATTCCTCCCGTGGCCATGGCGTATGGCATGCACACCTATCTCGACGAGAGCCTGCTGGCGCAGCCGGAAGTGTTCTTCGAGGCAGGCGATCACCAACAGCTGGTCCACATGACCTGCGAGCAGTTCACCGACCTGATGGCCGGTGCCGAGCAAGGACATTTCTCCCACCACATGATGTAGTCCCCGAGGGGCGCTTGCTGCCTTGCGCGTGGCGCGCCCCCGTCCTTTCCCGCAGCCCGGGCGCCACCATCACTATTGCAGGCTGATGCCCGACTGCTTCACCAGCTTCTCCGTGCGCGGGATTTCCGCGCCGACCATTGCGCCGAAATCCGCGACCGAGCCGCCACGCGGCTCTGCCCCGGTGGCCGCCAGCTTCTCGCGGAAGCCCGGATCCTTGAGCAGCTTGTTGATCGATGCATTGAGCTTGCCGACCACCTCGGGCGGCGTGCCCTTGGGGGCGACGATGCCGTACCAGGGCGCGATATCGAAGCCCGGGTAGCCCTGCTCCGCGATGGTGGGGATATCCGGCGCAATCGCCGAGCGCCTGGCGTTGGACATGCCCAGCGCACGCAGCTTGCCGGCCTTCACATAGGGCAGCCCGGTCATGATGGTGTCGAAGTACATCGACACCTGGCCCGACAGCAGCGCCGGGATCGCCTCGCCCGCCCCCTTGTACGGCACGTGCACGATATCGATGCCGGCCAGCGCCTTGAGCATTTCTCCGGCCATGTGCGAGGTGGTGCCGGCACCGAACGACGCATAGGTCAGCTTGCCCGGATTGGCCTTGGCGTAAGCGATCATCTCGGGCAAGGTCTTGAACGGCAGGTCCGGGCTGGACAGCAGGATGTTGGGCGTGAACGCCACCACCGCGACCTTCTCGAAGGCGTCGGGATCGTAGCTGAGTTTCTTGTAGAGGAAGCGGTTGGTCACCAGCGAAGCCGGGCCGGACATCAGCAAGGTGTAGCCGTCGCCGGGCGCGCGCGCGGCGGCCTCGCTGCCGATCATCGCCGCCGCGCCCGGGCGGTTCTCCACCACGAAGGTCTGCCCGTACTCCTTGCCCAGCCCGATGCCGAGCTGGCGCGTGATGAGGTCGGTGGCGGAGCCGGCCTGGAACGGCACCACGATACGCACGGGCTGCGTGGGCCAGTCGCGCGCTGTCTGGGCAAACAGCGAGGGTGCGGCGGCGAGGCCGGCGCCCAGCAGGATGGCGAGCGTGGCTGCGCGTCGTTTCTTGAACGGATGATTGTGCATGGTGTGGCTTGCCTCTAGGAGATGGGATCGTCCCGGCTGGGGTTAAGGATCAATGAAGCAATTGCCATGCCACTTGGAAACGGATTTCCCCGGAACCGGCATACCGTTTTCAGCGAAATCTGCACCTGATTGGATGCGCAATCAAGAATCATGCACTCCGATGGAATTYTCGATATGAATTCCATCATGAAGACACGGTATCCTCCTGCCCGCTCCAACGGCATCGATACGACAAAAAGCATGGCTATCCCGCATGAAAGGCGACATTGTCATCCCGTCATGCGATCAGTCAACGTCCTTCACATGAAAATAAAGCGATACCTCCTTTCCAATTTATTTAAATAGATTCACTCAACCAAATTTAATCCAGGCCGTCTTTATGTCAGTGCATTTATCGAACGCATGCAATGACTTGTCGTGGCCGTTGCCTGATTGCCCGACCCCGCCGAACGGCATCCGGTGGGCGAGGTCGTGCGATCCACTCACGATCATTCCGCGCTTGAGGTGGAACGAAAGCGCCCACGCCCGTGGGCCGTGGCGCGCGTTGGCAAGGTCAGGGACAGGCCGGCTGCGATGATCAGCGCGATGCCCGCCATGGCGGGCCCGTCAGGCCAGCGGCCGAACCACAGCGCGCTGTACACCAGCGCCAGCAGCAGGTGGCAATAGTTGAGCGGCGCCAGGGTGGAGGCCGGCGCGCGCTGCAGCGCCAGGATCAGCAGCACCTGCGCGCCGGCGCTCATGAAACCCATGGCGAGGATGGCCAGCCAGTCCGCCGCGCCGGGCCACACGGCCGGCAGGAAGAACGGCGCCGGCAGGCCGGTGGCGATCATGCAGATCACCGCGGCGAAGCCGTACTGCACGCCGGCATCGGCCTTGYCGGCCAGGCGCCGCGTGAGCAGTTGCAGCAGTGCATACGCGAAGGCTGCCGCCACCATCAGCAAGGTGCCCAGCGGCGACAACTGCGAGCCTGGCCGCACGATCAGCAGCATGCCGGCAAAGCCCGCACCCACCGCCAGCCACTTGCGCGAGCCCACATGCTCGCCCAGCAGCCACGGCGACAGCGCGACGATCACCAGCGGCGACATGAAGTAGATCGCGGTGGCCTCGGCCAGCGGCATCCACAGCAGCGCGGTCATGAAGCAGGTGCCGACCAGCGCCAGCATCACGCCGCGCAGCGCCAGCAGGCCGCGGTGCGGCGTGCGCCAGAAGCGCAGGCGTCCCGAGCGCGCCAGCATCAGCACCGCCACCGTGGCGGTGGCGGCGTAGCGCACCGCGTTCAGGAAGGGCGCCGGGTAGCGCCCCACCAGGTGCTTGGCGGTGGCGTCCACGGTGGCGAACAAGGCCACCGCGCACAGGAAGATCAGGCCGCCGCGCCACCAGCCCGCCGCGCTGCCGCCCGCCGGCGCGGCGGCCCTCATGCGCCGGCCTGCGCCACCATCGCGCCCAGCAGCACGTTGGCGCCGGCTTCCAGGTGCTCGGGCTTGGCATCTTCCACCTCGTTGTGGCTGATGCCGTCCTTGCACGGTACGAAGATCATCGCGGTGGGCGCCACCGTGGCGATGTACACCGCGTCGTGACCCGCGCCGGTGACGATGTCCTGGTGCGCATGACCCAGCGCCGCGGCCTGACTGCGCACATGGCCCACCAGCTCCGGCGCGAATGGCGTGGGCGGGAAATACTGCACGTCCTCGATCTTCACGCCGAGCGGCGCGCCGGTGGTCTCGCCGCGCGCCAGCGCCGCGCAGGCCGCGCGCAGGCGCGCGTCCATCTCCGCCAGGCGATCCGCATCCTGGTGGCGCAGGTCCACGGTGAACTTCACTTCGCCCGGGATCACGTTGCGCGAGGCGGGATGCACGTCGAGCACGCCCACCGTGCCGCGCCCGTGCGGCGCGAAATCATGGGCGATGCGCACCACCTCCTGCAGGATGAAGGACGCGCCGTACAGCGCGTCGCGCCGCAGCGGCATCGGCGTGGGGCCGGCATGCGCTTCCATGCCGGTCACGGTCAGGTCGTACCAGCGCAGGCCCAGCGACCCCGTCACCACGCCGATCACGTTGCCGGCGTCTTCCAGTACCGGACCCTGCTCGATATGCGCCTCGAAATACGCGCCCACCTGCCGCCCGCCCACTTCGGCGTCGCYGGCGTAGCCGATGGCGCGCAGTTCGTCGGCCACGCGCTTGCCTTCGTTGTCGGTGGCGTCCAGCGCGGTCTGCAGCGGGAAGATGCCGGCGAACACGCCCGAGCCCATCATCACCGGCACGAAGCGCGTGCCTTCCTCGTTGGTCCAGATCGCCAGCTCGAGCGGCGCCTCGGTCTGCACCCCGTGGTCGTCGAGGGTGCGCATCACTTCCAGCCCGGCCAGCACGCCAAAGCAGCCGTCGAACTTGCCGCCGGTGGGCTGGGTGTCGATATGGCTGCCGGTCATCACCGGCGGCAGGCTGTCGTTGCGCCCGGCGCGGCGGCCGAAGATATTGCCCACGCGGTCCACGGTCACGCTCAGGCCGGCATCGCGCATCCAGCCCGTCACCAGGTCGCGGCCCTGCCCGTCCAGCGCGGTCAGCGCCAGGCGCGCATTGCCGCCGCGCGGCGTGGCGCCGACGCGGGCCAGGTCCATCAGCGATTGCCACAGGCGCTCGCCGTTGATCTTCAGTGCGGTCATCTCGGGTCTCCTTGTTCTTGTCTCAGGCCATCGCGGGGACGAGGCCGCACAGAAACGCATCCAGCGCCGGGCCGATCGCTTCCACCTCGTAGCCGCCTTCCTGCACCACCACGGTGGGCACGCCCAGCGCGTTGATGCGCTCGCCGATGCCGCGGTAGGCGTCCAAGCCCACGCGCAGCACGCTGATGGGGTCGTGAATATAGGTATCGAAGCCCAGCGCCAGCACCAGCGCCTGCGGGCGGTAGTCGCGCAGTGCGTCGAGCGCATTGTCCAGCGCGGCCAGGAAGCCGTCGTCCTCGGTGCCGTGCGCCAGCGGGAAGTTCAGGTTGTAGCCATAGCCGGCGCCGTAGCCGCGCTCGTTGGCGTAGCCGGTATAGAAGGGGTAGTAGCCGCTCGGATCGGCGTGCAGCGAGATCGTCATCACGTCGGAGCGCTGGTAGAAGATCTGCTGGGTGCCGTCACCGTGGTGGGCGTCCACGTCCAGCACCGCCACCTTGCCGAAGCGCTTGAGCAACGTCTGCGCCGCGATGGCCGAGTTGTTGACGTAGCAGAAGCCCGCCGCGCGGTCGCTGTGCGCGTGGTGGCCGGACGGGCGCGACAGCGAATAGGCGATGCCCTGGCGGTCCTGCTGCTCGCACACATACTGCGCGGCGGCCACCGCGCTGTGCGCCGAGCGCAGGATGGCGCGCCAGCTCTGTGGCCCGAGCGGCGCGCTCAGGTCACCGAGGTAGTAACCGGCCTGCGCGATGATGGAATCGGTCGGGCAAGGCACGCGGCGCGGCTGCTCGACGCGGCCGTTGTAGTAGGGCGAGAGATTCGGCAGCACCTCGATGCCGGGCTCGAAGCCGGGCCGCGCCAGCGCCATCCAGCGCTCGTGGGCGTAGCCGAGGAAATCGAGATAAGCCGGGCTGTGCACAGCCTCGAGCGGCGCGCGGCCGAAGTCGGCCGGCTCGGCCAGTTCGATGCCGCGCCCGGCCAGCGCGCGTTGCAGCGCATGCGCCCGCGCAGGCACGTCGGTCGGCTCGCACAGGCGGCCCGCGCGCATGAACTGGCGGGGCTGGTGCAGCAGTTGGTCATCCGAGAAGAAGGCGCGCATGATTGTTTTGTGGTGAGACTTGTTGGTCTTCGTCAGGGTGGTGGTCGACCGAAGGTTTTCTCCCCTCGCCCACGCCAGCGAGAGAGGGGCAAAGCAATGGCAATGCGCCTATGCCTGCGCCCGCTGCAGGGCGAACGCCGCTTCGCGGATCTCCGTCAGCGTCACGCCGGGCGCAATGCCATCGGCGTCATAGCGCAGCTCGAGCAGTGCCGGCAGCCGCTCCTTGTCGGCGAAGGCCCGCGCACGCGCGAACGCCGGGCCGAAGGCCTCGTCGCTGTCCACCACCTCGCCATAGCCGCGGTAAGCGCGGATCAGCTCGGTGAACTCGGGGTTGTCGAAGCCGAGCGCAATCGTGCGGCCCGGGAATTCGCGCTCCTGATGGGCGCGGATGGTGCCCCAGATGCCGTTGTTGAACACCAGGATCACGATGCCGAGCCGGTACTGCATGGCCACGCCGAGTTCCTGCAGGTTCATCTGGAAGCAGCCGTCGCCGGCATAGCAGACCACGGTGCGTTCCGGGTTCTCCAGCTTGGCCGAAATCGCGGCCGGCAGGCCGTAGCCCATCGAGCCCACCGTGGGCGCCAGGCTGGTGCCCACGCCCTTGAAGCGGTAGTAGGTATGCGGGAACACGGCGTAGTTGCCGGCGCCCACGGTGATGCAGGCGTCCTGCGGCAGCACGTCGCGCACATGGCACGCGGCACGGTTCAGGTTGAGGCTGCCCGGCGCCTGCCTGGGCTCCTGCGCGGCCAGGTATTCGTGGCGCGCCGTGCGCGTGCGCGCGGCCCAGGCCGGCGCGCGCGCGGGCGACAAGCCATCGAGCGCCGCCGCGAAGGCATTGACGTCCGACACGACCGGCAGCGCCGGGTGGAACACGCGGCCCAGCTCGCCGGCATCCGGGTACACATGCACCAGCCGCTGGCGCGGCAGCGGGCTTTCCACCAGCGTGTAACCCTCCGTGGTGGCCTCGCCCATGCGGGTGCCCACCGCGATCAGCAGGTCGGCCTCGCGGATGCGCTGCTGCAGCGCCGCGCCCATGCCCCAGCCCACATGGCCGGCGTAGTTCGGATGATGGTTGTCGAAGCACTCCAGCCGGCGCCACGCCACGCCCACCGGCAACGCGAAGCGCTCGGCGAATGCCTCGAGCCGGCGCTGCGCCTGCGCGCTCCAGCCCGAGCCGCCCACCAGCATGAACGGGCGCTCGGCGCGCGCCAGCAGGCCGGACAATTCGGCCAGCGCCTGCGGCGTGGGCGCGCCGTGCGCGCGCTGGTAGCGCGGCATGTCGGCCACCGCGGCCTTGCCCCACAGCGTATCTTCGGGCAGCGCCAGCACCACCGGGCCGGGCCGGCCGCTGGTGGCCACGGCGAAGGCGCGCGCGATGAACTCGGGGATGCGCTCGGTGCGGTCGATCTGCGCCACCCACTTGGCCATCTGGCCGAACATGCGGCGGTAATCGATCTCCTGGAAGGCCTCGCGCTCGCTGAAATCGTTGCCGACCTGCCCGACGAACAGGATCATCGGCGTCGAGTCCTGGAACGCCGTATGCACGGCAATGCTGGCATTGGTGGCGCCGGGCCCGCGCGTGACGAAGCACACGCCGGGCTCGCCGGTGAGCTTGCCGTAGGCCTCCGCCATGTAGCCCGCGCCGCTTTCCTGCCGGCACACGATGGGCTGGATCGCGTCCTGGTGGTCGTACAGCGCATCGATGCAAGGCAGATAGCTTTCGCCCGGCACCAGGAACACGCGCCTGACGCCCTGGAGGCGCAGTTGCTCGATCAGGATCTGGCCGCCGTTGCGCTCGCGCGGCGCGGCGGACGATGCCTGGGACAGGGGTGCATTCATCGCTTGATCTCGATTTCCACGAACACGCATTCGCCGTCGTGCGCGTTGATGACGTTGTGCTCCACACCCGCCGCGCGGTAGTAGGCCCGGCCCGCCACCAGCTGGCTGACCACCTCGCCGGCCGGCGTTTCCAGCCGCAGCGCGCCGGTGGTCATCGGCACCACCACGTAGTCATGGCCATGGCGGTGATGCCCGGTCTCGGCGCCCGGCGCGAAGCGCCACTCGGTGACGGCCACGCGGTCGTTGTCGACCTGCACGGTGGGTACGGCTTGGGGTCTGCTCATGGCGGCCTCGGCTCAAAGGGGTGTGCGGGTGCGGTGCCCGGGCTCAGCGGTCCACGCCGCCCATGCACAGGTACTTGGTTTCCAGGTATTCCTCGATGCCGTAGCTGGAGCCCTCGCGGCCCAGGCCGGACTGCTTGACGCCGCCGAACGGTGCCACCTCGTTGGAGATCAGCCCGGTATTGATGCCCACCATGCCGTACTCCAGCGCCTCGGCCACGCGCCACACGCGGCCGATATCGCGGCTGAAGAAGTACGAGGCCAGGCCGAACTCGGTGTCGTTGGCCATGTCGATCACTTCCTGGTCGCTGGAGAAGCGGAACAGCGGCGCGAGCGGACCGAAGGTTTCTTCCTTCGCCACCAGCATGTCCGGCGTCACGCCGGCCAGCACCGTGGGTTCGAAGAAGGTGCCGCCCAGGCCGTGGCGCTTGCCGCCGGCGAGCACCCGCGCGCCCTTGCCCACGGCATCGGCGATGTGCTGCTCCACCTTGGCCACCGCGTCCTCATTGATCAGCGGGCCCTGCAGCACGCCGGGCTCGAGGCCGTGGCCTACCTTGAGCTTTGCCACCGCGGCCACCAGCTTCTGTGCGAAGGCGTCATACACCTTGTCGTGCACGTAGAGGCGGTTGGCGCAGACGCAGGTCTGGCCGGCATTGCGGTACTTGGAAGCCATGGCGCCTTCCACGGCGGCATCGAGATCCGCATCGTCAAAGACGATGAACGGCGCATTGCCGCCCAGCTCCAGCGAGAGCTTCTTGATGGTGGGCGCGGACTGGCGCATCAGGATGCGGCCCACTTCGGTGGAGCCGGTGAAGCTGAGCTTGCGCACCACGGCGCTGCCGGTCAGCTCGCCGCCGATCTCGATCGAGCTGGCGGCGTCGCCGGTCACCACGCTCAGCAGGCCGGCAGGCAGGCCGGCGCGCTCCGCCAGCAGCGCAAGCGCCAGCGCGGACAGCGGCGTATCCTCGGCGGGCTTGAGCACCATGGCGCAGCCGGCGGCCAGCGCCGGGCCGGCCTTGCGCGTGATCATGGCGAGCGGGAAATTCCACGGCGTGATGGCCGCGCACACGCCCACCGGCTCCTTGACCACCAGCAGGCGCTTGTCGGCCGCGGGCGTAGCCAGCACGTCGCCATTCACGCGCTTGGCTTCCTCGGCGAACCATTCCAGGAAGGACGCGGCATAGACCGCCTCGCCGCGCGCCTCGGCCAGCGGCTTGCCCTGCTCGCTGGTCATCAGCACGGCGAGGTCGTCGGCGTTGGCCAGCATCAGGTCGTACCAGGCGCGCAGCACCTGGGCGCGCTCGCGTGCGGTCTTGCGGCGCCACGCGCCCTGCGCCACGCGCGCGGCCTCGATGGCGCGGCGCGTCTCCGCCGCGCCCATCAGCGGCACGGTAGCGATCAGCGAGCCGTCGGCGGGATTGGTGACGGCGAAGGTGGCGCCGTTGTCGGCGTCCTGCCACTGTCCGCCGATGAAGGCCTGCGAGCGCAGCAGGCTGGAGTCCTTGAGTTGCATGATGTCTTGTCTCTCTGTCTTGGTTGGTGTTGGCCCGCGTGCGATGCTCAGCGCGTGAGCACGTCGGCCAGGATGTCCAGCCCTTCGTCCATCACCGCGTCCTGGATCGTGAGCGGGAACAGGAAGCGGATCACGTTGCCGTACACGCCGCACGACAGCAGCAGCAGGCCCTGCTCCAGCGCGCGGTTCTGCACTTCGCGCGTGAACTCGGCGTCGGGGCTGCCGTCGGCCTTGCGGAATTCCACGGCCACCATCGCGCCCAGGCCGCGCACTTCCGCGATCTGCGGCACGCGCGGCTTCAGGCCTTCCAGCCGCTCGACCAGGCGCTGGCCGAGCGCGGCGCCGCGCGGGATCAGTTGCTCGCCTTCGAGCACGTCCAGCACSGCCAGCGCGGASGCCACCGCCAGCGGRTTGCCGGCATAGGTRCCGCCCAGSCCGCCGGGSGCSGGCGCGTCCATSAYCTCGGCSCGGCCGCAMACGGCCGACARSGGCATGCCGCCRGCCAGGCTCTTGGCCATGGTGGTSAGGTCSGGCRCCGCCTCRTAGTGCTCCATGGCGAASAGSYKGCCGGTGCGGCCRAAGCCGGTCTGCACCTCGTCGGCRAYCARCAGGATGCCGTGCTCGTCGCAGACCGCGCGCAGCGCCTTGACGAAGGCCGGCGGCGCCACGTTGAAACCACCCTCGCCCTGCACCGGCTCGAAGATGATGGCGGCCACGCGCTTGGGATCGACGTCGGCCTTGAACAGGTGCTGCAGCGCCTTGAGCGAATCTTCCACCGACACGCCATGCAGGGCGCATGGATACGGCGCGTGGAAAACCTCGCCCGGGAACGGGCCGAATCCCACCTTGTACGGCACCACCTTGCCGGTCAGCGCCATGCCCATCATGGTGCGGCCGTGGAAGCCGCCCGAGAAGGCGATCACGCCGGGCCGGCCGGTGGCGGCGCGGGCGATCTTGATGGCGTTCTCCACGGCTTCCGCGCCGGTGGTGAAGAAAGCGGTCTTCTTGGCCGAGCGGCCGGGCGCGCGCGCGTTGATCTTCTCGGCCAGCTCGATGTAGCTGGCATACGGCACGATCTGGTAGGCCGTGTGCGTAAAGCGATCGAGCTGGCGCCGCACGGCATCGACCAGGCGCGGATGGCGGTGGCCCGTGTTGAGCACGGCGATGCCGGCGGCGAAGTCGATATAGCGCTTGCCCTCCACATCCCAGATCTCCGAGTTCTCGGCGCGCTCGGCGTAGAAATTGCACATCACGCCCACGCCACGCGGGGTGGCGGCGTCCTTGCGGCGGACCAGTTCGGCGTTCTTCATCTGTTGTTGCTCCATCTTGGTATGGGTTGTGCTGCTGTCTGGATGGCGCGCGCTCAGGCGGCGGCGCGGATCAGGGTCGGGTCCCATTCCTTGCCGGGGACCGCGGCAATCAGGCGCTGCGTGTATTCGTGGCGCGGCGCGTCGAAAATCTGGTCRGGCGGGCCGGACTCCACCACCCGCCCCTTGTGCATCACCATCACGTGGTGGCAGATCTGCGCGGCCACGCGCAGGTCGTGGGTGATGAAGATCAGCCCGATGTTCAGCCGCTTCTGCAGGTCGGCCAGCAATTGCAGCACCTGCGCCTGCACCGAGACGTCGAGCGCGGAGACCGATTCGTCGGCCACCAGCAGCTTGGGCTCCAGCGCGAGCGCGCGCGCGATGCCGATGCGCTGGCGCTGCCCGCCGGAGAACTGGTTGGGGTAGCGGTCGAACGCGGACGGCTCCAGCCCCACCAGCTGCAGCAGTTCGCGCGCGCGCGCCTGTGCCTTTGCCAGCGGCACGCCGTTGGCGACCGGGCCGTCGGTGATGATGCGGCCCACCGTGTGGCGCGGGTTGAGCGAGGCGAAGGGGTCCTGGAAGATCATCTGCACGTCGCTGCGCAGCGGGCGGAACTGCCGCTCCGACAGTCGCGCGATGTCCTGCCCGTCGAACAGCAGCTCGCCCCCGTCGATGCCGGTCAGCTTGAGCAGGCATTTGCCGATGGTGGACTTGCCCGAGCCGGACTCGCCGACGATCCCGAGCGTCTGCCCGCGGCGCACGCTGAAGCTCACACCGTCCACGGCGTTGACCACGCGCTTCTTGCTGAATAGCCCGCCGCCGGAGACATAGGTCTTGCGCAGGTCGCGCACTTCCAGCACGGTCTCGGCCGCGTCCGCCCGACGCTCCTTGGCGCGCCCGTGCGGCACCGCGCTGATCAGGCGGCGCGTGTAAGGATGCTGCGGGTGGTTGAGCACCTGCTGCGCCGGGCCCATCTCCACCAGCACGCCTTTTTCCATCACCGCCACGCGGTCGGCGATCTCCGCCACCACGCCGAAGTCGTGCGTGACGAACATCACGCCCATGCCCTTCTCGGCCTGGATGCGCTTGATCAGCGCCAGGATCTGCGCCTGCGTGGTGACGTCCAGCGCGGTGGTCGGCTCGTCGGCGATCAGCAGCGCGGGTTCGAGCGCGAGCGCCATGGCGATCACCACGCGCTGGCGCTGCCCGCCCGACAGGCGGAAGGGATAGCTGTGCGTCAGCGTGGCGGGGTCGGGCAGGCCGACGAACTCCAGCAGTTCCAGCACGCGGCGGTTGCGCGCCTCGCCGGGATAGGCGCCGTGCACGCGCATCACCTCGGCGATCTGCTCGCCCACCGTCATCACAGGGTTGAGCGCCGACAGCGGCTCCTGGAACACCATGGCCATGTCCTTGCCGCGCATCGACAGCAGGGTGTCTTCATCCAGCGCCAGCAGGTCGCGGCCCCGGAACAGGATCTGCCCGCCCTGCGGCTTCAGGTAGGGCGGCAGCAGGCCCATGATGGCGTTGGCGCTCATCGACTTGCCCGAACCGGACTCGCCGACGATGCACAGGATCTCGCCGGCGTGCAGGTCGTAGCTCACGTCCTTGACCGCGTGCGCGCGGTCGCCGCCGGCGGGCAGCGCGATGGTGAGGTCGCGCACGGACAGCAGCGGCGCGGTGTTCTGCGGGGATTTCTGGTCTGGTGCTTGCATGAACGGCATCCTTTGACTTACTCGCCGCGGCGGCGGAGTTGGGGATTCATGGCGTCGTTCAGCCCTTCGCCAATCAGGTTGATGGACAGCACCGTGAGCAGGATCGCCAYGCCCGGCCACACGCTCATCCACCAGGCTTCGCGGATCATGGTGCGGGCCGCGCCGATCATGAAGCCCCAGCTCATCATGTTGCGGTCGCCCAGGCCCAGGAAGGACAGCGCCGACTCGGTCAGGATCGCCGTGGCCACCATGAAAGAGGCGGACACGATGATGGGCGACATGGCGTTGGGCAGGATCTGGGTGACGATGATGCGCAGCGGCTTCTGCCCGATCACCACCGCCGCCTGCACGAACTCGCGCTGCTTCAGCGTGAGGAACTCGCCGCGCACCAGGCGCGCCACCGGCGGCCACGACACCACCGAGATGGCCGCCACGATGGAGTAGATGGTGGGATTGAAGATCGCCACGATCACCACCGCCATGGCCAGTTGCGGGATGGTCTGGAAGAACTCGGTGAAACGCATCAGCGCGTCGTCGATGCGGCCGCCGCAATAGCCGGCCACCGAGCCGATCAGGATGCCGAACCCCAGCGCCACGCCGGTGGAGATCACGCCCACCAGCAGCGACACGCGCGCGCCGTACAGCATGCCGGCGGTGATGTCGCGGCCGAGCATGTCGGTGCCGAAGGGATAGGCCGCGTCAGCGAACGGGCGCACCAGYGGCTCGCCCACCATCAGCCAGGGCGATTCCTCGTACAGCACCGGCGCCAGCAGCGCCACCGCCACCACGGCCAGCAGCACCAGCAGGCCGATCACCGCGCCGTAGTTGCGCGCATAACGTCGTGCGAAGGCTTTCATGCCGTGGCTCCCTTGCCGCCCACCGCGATGCGGGGGTCGATGAAGCGGTAGACGATGTCCGTCACCAGGTTGAAGAACACCACCAGCGCCGAGGTGACGAAGAAAATGCCCAGCAGCAACTGGTAGTCCCGCTGCAGCAGCGCGTCGAACATCAGGCGGCCGATGCCGGGCCACGAGAACACGGTCTCGGTCAGCACCGCGCCGCCGGCCATCTGGCCAAGCTGGATGCCGGCGAAGGTGATCACCGGCAGCAGCGCGTTGCGCAGCACGTGCACGCGGATCACGCGCCCGGCCGGCACGCCCTTGGCGCGCGCGGTCTTGACGAAGTCCATGCCCATCACTTCCAGCATCGAAGCACGCGTGAGGCGCACATACACCGCCATGAAGAAGCAGCCCAGCGAGATGGTGGGCAGGATCATGTGCAGCGCCACGTCCTGCACGCGCGCCAGGCCCGTGTAGCCCGCGCCGATGGTTTCCATGCCGAAGGCGGGCAGCCACCCCAGCACCACCGAGAACAGGATGATTGCCATCAGCGACAGCCAGAACAGCGGCGTGGCGTACAGGAGCAGCGCACCGGACATCACCGCGCTGTCGATCCAGCGGCGCTTGTTCTCGTAGCGCGTGCGCGCCGAGATCACGCCCAGCAGCACGCCAAGCACGAGCGAGAACAGGAACGCGCCGCTCATCAGCACGAAGGTAGCGGGCAGGCGGTCCAGGATCAGGTCCAGCACCGGCAGGTGGTTGCGGTAGGAGTAGCCCAGGTCGAGCCTGGCCACGCCCTTGAGATAGATGCCGAGCTGGGTCAGCACCGGCTGGTCCAGCCCGAACTGCTCGCGCAGCTGGTTGACGAAGGCGGCGTCGCCGGCCCCGGCCTCGCCCGCCATGACGGTGGCCGGGTCGCCGGGCGCCATGCGGATCAGGAAGAAGTTGATGATGACCACGCCAAGGACGACCACCAGGGCCTTCCACAGGCGGGACAACAGGAAAGAGAGAAAATTCACGGCATGCTCCACGCGGGCAAGGACTGGGCCCGGGCGCCATCGCGCCCACATTGCGGCGTCACCCCGCCAGCGCGGGCATGACCGGGGGGCGAGCCCGGATTCGCGCAGAACCCGGGACCGCCCCGCCATACGACTCGACGACTCAGTTCTTCTCGATGGAAACGTTGTCGAACGACTCGTTCAGCCCGATCGCGGTGGTCACGAGGTTCCTGACGTTCTTGCGGTACAGCGTGGGGAACTCCAGCTCGAACAGGTTGCCGGCGGCCACCTCGGTCACCAGGATCTTCTGCACTTCGCTGTACAGCTTCTGGCGCTCGCCCGCGTCCAGCGCCACGCCGGCCTGGGCCCACAGCGTGTCGGCCTGCGCGTTGCTATAGCCCTGCACGTTGGCGAACGGCGTGCCCTTGACGATGTTCCTGGTCACGTAGAGCCGTTCCACGCCCAGCGCCGGATCGCCGTACTGGTAGGTGTAGGTGGCGGTCAGGTCGAAGTCCCAGTTGCTGACGCGCGCAGACCACGTGCCGGCATCGGCCGACTCGATGCTGACCTTGAAGCCGAGCTGCTCGAGCATCTGCTTCATGTACTCGTCGAGGCGGTCCCAGTTGGCGCCGTAGGAGGTCGACAGGATCTTGACCGGGTACTGGCCGACGTTGACGCCCGACTCCTTGATGAGGTCGCGCGCCTTCTTCAGGTTGAAGTCGTAGGCGGGCATGTTCTTGTCGAAGAACAGCGTGGCCGAGGCGAACGGGCTCACCGCCGGCTTGCCCATGCCGAAGAAGATGTTGTCCACGATCATCTTGCGGTTGAGCGCGTGCATCACCGCCTGGCGCACCTTGACGTTGTTGAACGGCGGCTTGCGCTCGTTCATCAGCAGGCTCGACATCGGCGAGAACATCTCCCAGCCCTTGGTGGTGTATTCCACGTTGGGCAGCGCGCGCAGGCGCTTGACGTCCACGTTGTCGACGTCGCCGCCACGCAGCACCTGCACGTCGCCCTTCTCGAAGGCCACCGCGCGCGAAGCCGAATCGGGGATCACGTAGAACACCAGCTCGTCCAGGTAGGGCTTGCCTTTCTTCCAGTAGTTCGGGTTCTTGGCCAGCTTGATGTAGGCGCCCTTCTTCCATTCCTTGAACATGAAGGGGCCGGTGCCCACCGGCTTCTGGTTGGCCGGGTTGCTGCGGTAGTCAGTGCCGTCGTAGATGTGCTTGGGCATCATCGGCATGGTGCCGGTCTCGAACATGGAGATGAACGGCGGGAACGGTTCCTTGAGCTTGATCTCCACGGTGCTGTCGTTCACCGCGCGGATCGAGTCCACGTACTTGTTGAGCACCGCGCGCGTGCGCACATGCACCTCGCGCAGCATCTTGTCGATCGAGAACACCACGTCGGCCGAGCCGAAGGGCTTGCCGTCATGCCACTTCACGCCCTGCTGCAGCTCGAAGGTGTAGGTCAGGCCGTCCGCCGAGATCTTCCACGACTTGGCCAGCTCGGCGCGCGGCTTGAGGTCCGGGCCATAGGTCAGCAGGCCCTGGTAGATCTTGCCGGCGATGTACTGGGTGGGTGCCTGCGAGTTCAGCGCGCTCACCAGGATCGGCGGCTCGGGCTGGACGATGCCGGACAAGGTGCCGCCCGCGGTCTGCGCGACGGCGTTGCCCGCCGGCAGCAGGACCGGCGCCAGCGCCAGGCCGGCGCTGGCCAGCGCCATCGACACCAGGCTTTTGCCAAAGCTCTTTTTCAGGTGTTGGGTGAAGGATTTCATCGGTCAGTTTCCTGTGGTAGTGATCGTGCTCTGCGGATACGGAAGGTACGAAGGACGCGTTGCTGCGACTGCCGTGACTACGACTTTCATTGGCTACTTATCTTTGCCCGACGGTGCAGGGCGGTGGCTTCAAAGCGAAGCGAAGGGGCGCGGCCGCAGGCAGTACAAGCAGAACAAGCGGTACCTGCCGTGCCGCGCAACGACGCCAGGATCTCTTTGAAGCGACCTCTCAGGCAGGTTCGATGCCGCACCAGTCGTGCATGAACTGCGCGAGCGTGGTGGCCACGCGCACCATGCTCTCGATGGAAACCGACTCGTCGATGCCGTGGATATTYCGGGCCTGCGGGCCGTAGCAGGTCACCGGCGTCTCCAGCATCAGGCGGAAATGGCGTGCGTCCGTGGTGGCGGTAGTGGCCTCGCGCCGCACCGCCTCGCCGTTGACCTTGCGGTGCGCTTCGGCCAGCGCCTGCATGCTGGGCACGTCGAGGTCGAACTCGCAGCCCGGGGCATGAAAGCCTTCGTAGCGGATATGGAGCTGCAGGTTGCCGGCCAGGCGCGCCAGCGTGCCGCGCACGCAGGCTTCCACGCGCGCCTTGGCGTCGGCCACGTCCATGCTCGGGTAGAAGCCGATGCGCACGCCCAGCGTGCAGGTGCAGGGCACCGACGAATTCCATTCGCCGCCGTGGATCTGGCCGAGGTTGAAGTTGATCGGGTGCGCGTGGTCGCGGTACACGGCCGGGCGGTTTTCGGGCAGGTTCCACTCGGCCTCGAGCTTGCGCAGGTCCGCCATCACTTCGATGCCGGCCTCGACCGGGTTCACGCCGCTGGTCATGTAGGCGGCATGCGCGGGGTGGCCTGTCAGCTCCACGAACATCCAGAACACGCCCATCTGCGCGCTCATCAGGTTTTCGCCCAGCGGCTCGGGAATCACCACCGCGTCGAAGGCGGCCAGCTTGCCCGCGCCCACCGCGCTGCGCAGGGCCGCGACCGTGGCCAGCGCGCCGTTGCCGGTGTTTTCCTCTTCCAGCACGGAGTTGAAGCCGACCGCGCCGGCCGGCTGCACGCCGAGGTCCTTGAGCGCCTTGAACGCGGCCAGCGTGCAGATGATGCCGGCCTTCATGTCGCCCGCGCCGCGGCCGAACAGCCAGCCGTCCTCGACGAACGGCGCGAACGGCGACTGGCGCCACATCGATTCGGGGCCGGTCGGCACCACGTCGAGGTGGCCGTTGAACAGCACCGAGCGCCCGCCCTTCGCGACCGGCCGGTGCGTGGCGAGCAGGTTGTAGCGGCCGCCGTCCGGGCAACATGGCGGAGAGAACAGCGGCAGGTCCTTGAGCGCTTCGCTGCGCAGGTAGATGCGCTCGGACCCCAGGCCGAGTTCGCGCAGCGCGCCTTCCATGAAGGCCACGGCCGGCTGTTCCTGCCCCGACGGGCTCGGCGCGGCCACGAAGTCCGACAGCGTGCGCACCATGTACGGCTCGAGCGCGCGCACGGCGGCAGCGATATCGTCGGTGGTCAGCGCGGGAAGATCGGGCGTGGCGGACATCGCGGCACTGCCGGCGGTACGTTGCATGGTGGCTCCACTGACTGGTCCGGGGTGCGCAAGGGGGCGCGTCCGGAGGGGGATCGAATCAGCCGAATCGGCAAGACGTCGCTGGAAAAACGACGAACCCAACAAGATGTGTGGAAAGTTAGCCGATCATTGGTACCATAGGTAGGTCCATATATCGCTTTTTAGCCGGGGCCACTTTGAAAGAGACGATTCTGTCCGAGCTGCTGCTGCAGCGTATGGAGCGGCCCGCAAATGGTGCGGATGACAAGAACGGCACGCACATGAACCGCCAGCTGTACGAGATCATTCGCCAGGAAATCCTTGCTGGCTCGCTGGTTGCGGGCAGCAAGCTGCCGGCGTCGCGGCTCCTGTCGAAGGAAGTCGGCGTCTCTCGCAACACGGTGCTGTACGCCTATGAACAGCTGCTGGCCGAAGGCTATGTCACGGCATCGAGCGGAAGTGGCACCTTTGTGTCACAGAGTTTTCCCGACCATAGTGCATTGCACAACGGCAGGGCGCGAAATGGCACCATCGCCGTGCCCGCACCGCAGCAAAACCCGAACCGTTTCGCCTTGTCGCGCCGCGGCCAGCACCTGGTGTCGCATTCCGGTGCATCGGACCGGCAATGGGGCGCGTTTGTCGCGGGCGTGCCCGATGTCTCGTTGTTTCCGCACGCGGTCTGGGCACGCCTGCTCAACAAGCACTGGCGCGCGCCGAAGCCGGAACTGCTGACCTACGCGCACAACGGTGGCTATATGCCGCTGCGCCGCGTGCTGGCCGAGCACCTGCGGCTGGTGCGCTCGGTGCGCTGCGAGCCCGAGCAGATCATCCTGACCACCGGGATCCACCAGGCCATCGACCTGATCGCGCGGCTGCTCGGCGATCCCGGCGACAAGGCGTGGATGGAGGATCCCGGCTACTGGGGCACGCGCAGCCTGCTCACCAGCGCCGGCATCGAGACCATCCCGGTGCCGGTGGACAGCGAGGGCATCGCCCCGGACGCGGCCACGCTGCAGAACCCGCCGCGCTTCATCTTCGCCACGCCGTCGCACCAGTATCCGCTAGGCATGGTGATGAGCCTGTCGCGCCGGCGCATGCTGCTCGAATACGCGCGCCAGCGCGGCGCGTGGATCGTGGAGGACGACTACGACAGCGAGTTCCGTTTCGAGGGCCGGCCGCTGGCTTCGCTGCAGGGCCTGGACGAGCACGACCGCGTGATCTACATGGGCACGTTCTCCAAGACGCTGTTCCCGGGGCTGCGCATGGGCTTCATGGTGCTGCCCAAGCCGCTGGCGCCGCATTTCGCCACCGGGCTGTCGGAACTGTTCCGCGAGGGCCAGCTGATGCAGCAGGCGGTGCTGGCCGACTTCATCGAGGAAGGCCACTACGCCACCCACATCCGCCGCGTGCGCCAGCGCTACGCGCAGCGCCAGGGCCTGCTGCGCGAGGCGATCGCCGCGCGGCTCGGCGCGGACTGGCCCACCTCCACGCACGAGGCCGGCCTGCACCTGGTGGTCCACCTGCCGCCCGGCGCCGACGATCTCGGCATCAGCATGGCGGCGCGCACGCAGGGCCTGACCACGCGGCCGCTGTCGCGCTACTTCGCCGATCCCGCGCGAGCGACCAGCCAGGGCCTGCTGCTGGGCTATGCCTGCGTGCCGGACGACCAGATCGCACCGGCCTTCCACAAGCTCGCCGAAGTGATCGAGCCCGCGCTGGAACACCTGGCGCGCACCCGGTCGCCACGGCGCGCGCCGGCCGCGGCCATCAATCGCGAGGCGTGGAGCGGCGCGTAAGCGCGCGCTGCCTGCGCCGACCGCGCGGCCATGCCGCGCAATGCAATCCATAGCAATCCATAGCAATCCATATCCGGAGAGGCCGGCATGAACGCCAAGGAAGACTACGCCCTGTTCGACGCGGGCACCGTGCGGCTGCAATCGGGCCGGGACTTTCCCGGCATGCGACTGGCCTACAAGACCTACGGCACGCTCAACGCCCGCAAGGACAACGTGATCGTCTACCCGACCTCGTTCAGCGCGCAGCACTACGATACCGAGTGGCTGGCCGCGCCGGGCGGCGTGCTCGACACCGATCGCTACTTCGTCATCATCCCCAACCTGTTCGGCAACGGCTTGTCGTCGTCGCCGTCGAACTCGCCGCAGTTCGCGCCGGGCACGTTCCCCGCAGTCACTTATCACGATGCCGTGGCCGTGCAGCGCACGGCTGCTGCAGGAAGTGTTCGGCATCGAGCGCATCGCGCTGGTGTACGGCTGGTCGATGGGCGGCATGCAGGCCTACCACTGGGGCGCCTGCCACGCCGACATGGCCGGGCGCATCGCGGTGGTGTGCGGCAGCGCGCGCTGCTCGCCGTTCAACCAGGTCTTCCTCGAAGGCGTGCGCGCCGCGCTTACGGCCGACCCCGCCTTCCGCGACGGGCACTTCGCCGCGCCGCCTCGCGCGGGCTACCGCGCCATGGGCCGCGTGTACGCGGGATGGGCCCTGTCGCACGCGTTCTACCGCGACGAACTGTGGCGCGCGGCAGGCTTCGAATCGCTCGAGGCGTTCCTCGCCGGCACCTGGGACAGCAACTTCGCGCGCCGCGACGCCAACGACCTGCTTGCCCAGCTGTGGACATGGCAGCACGGCGACATCAGCCGCTGCGACGCCTTCGGCGGCGACCTGGACCGCTCGCTGGCCGCCATCCGCGCCGACGTGCTGCTCATGCCCGGCCGCACCGATGCGTACTTCCAGGCGCAGGACAACGCGGCGGAATTGCCCCGGCTCACCGGCGCGCGCACGGCCGCGCTGCGCCCGATCCCGTCCGACTACGGGCATCGTGCCGGCAACCCGCACAATATCCCGGCGGACCGAGCCTTCCTGCGCGAAACGATCGCCGCCTTCCTGGCGGCGTAGGCCGCGAACCACGCCATGGCGCCATCGTCACGGCGCCGAATGGCCCTTAACGCCAGGGCCGCCTTCGCCTAGCATGGGCACCTTCCTCCTCCGCACGCACCGCATATGGCAAGCACCGCTCCCAACGCCTCTTCCTTGCTGGCCGAACTCGCCACGCGGCTCGACGCCGCGGGCCTGCAGACCGGCGACGCCATCGAGACGCGCTTTCGCAAGGACTGGTACGCACCGCTCGGCGCGGTCGCCCCGCTGGCCGTGGTCCGCCCGCGCAACAGCGCCGAAGTGTCCGCCGTGCTCGCGCTGTGCAACCGCATGCGCCAGCCCGTGGTGCCGCAGGGCGGCCTCACCGGCCTGGCCGGCGCGGCCACGCCGGCAGGCGGCGAAGTCGTGCTGTCGCTCGAGCGCATGCGCGGCGTGGAAGAGATCGACACCCAGGCCGGCACCATGACCGTGATGGCCGGCACCACGCTGCAGGCGGCGCAGGAGGCCGCGCGCGCGGCCGGCTGGCTGCTGGCGGTGGACCTGGGGGCGCGCGGCAGCTGCCAGATCGGCGGCAATATCGCCACCAACGCGGGCGGCAACCGCGTGATCCGCTACGGCATGATGCGCGACCAGGTACTGGGGCTGGAAGCCGTGCTGGCCGACGGCACCGTGGTGTCTTCGCTCAACAAGATGCAGAAGAACAATGCCGGCTACGACGTGCGCCAGCTCTTCATTGGCAGCGAAGGCACGCTGGGCGTGATCACGCGCGCCGTGCTGCGCCTGGCCCCGCTGCCGGCCGCCACGCAGACCGCGCTGTGCGCGCTGTCCGGCTACGACGACGTGGTGCGCATGCTGCGCCATGCCCAGCGCAAGCTCTCGGGCCGCCTCAGCGCGTTCGAAGTGATGTGGGCCGATTTCTACGGCCTAGTCACCACGCGCGTGCCCGGCGTGCGCGCGCCGCTGCCGGCGGGCCATCCCTTCTACGTGCTGCTCGACCTGCAAGGCAACGACGCCGCGCAGGACGCGCCCGCCTTCGAAGGCATGCTGGAATCCGCGATGGAAGCCGGCCTGATCCAGGACGCGGCGGTGGCATCCAGCCACAAGGAAGCGCAGAGCTTCTGGCAACTGCGCGACGCGGTGGCCGAATTCCCGGTGATGTGGGCGCCCAACGCCGCCTTCGACGTCAGCCTGCCGATCGGCGGCATCGGCGCCTTCGCCGATGCGCTGCGCGTGCGCGTGCTGGCCACCTGGCCCGATGCCGAGCTGGTCAACTTCGGCCATGTAGGCGACAGCAACCTGCACGTCAGCGTGCATTTGCCCGGCGCCACCGACGCGGACTTCCCTGAACACGAGATCTCCGATGCGGTATACGGCGTGGTGCAGGCGTTCCAGGGCAGCATCTCGGCCGAGCACGGCATCGGCTTGCACAAGAAGCCCTACCTGCATTGCTCGCGCTCGCCCGAGGAGCTGGCGCTGATGCGCCTGCTCAAGCGCTCGCTGGACCCGAACCATATCCTTAGTCCGGGGCGGGTGTTCGATCCGGGTTGAGTGCGTCGCGGCTGCGGCGGCATGTGCGCCGCTTCATTCGGATGTCGGCAAGGCAGCCGATTCCGGTCCCGTCACGAACGCCGCGCCGCTGTCGTCCTTCAGGTCCACCCCGCTGCGCCCCAGCGCCAGCGCGCCGCGCAGCAGGAAGGCGAGCTTGTCCGCCGCCTGCGCATAGGGCAGCCCTTCGGGCCGCACGTTGGAGATGCAGTTGCGCTCGGCGTCGCTGCGGCCCGTGCGCGGGTCGTAGGTCAGGTAGATACCGAGGCTGTCCGGCGAGCTGAGCCCGGGCCGCTCGCCGATCAGCATCACCACCTGGCGCGCGCCGAGCAGCTGGCCGGCCTCGTCGCCCAGCGCCACGCGCGCCTGCTCGGCCACCACCACGGGGCCGATGCGCCAGCCGGGCAGGCGCTCGCGCGCGGCCAGCAGCAGCGGCACGCCGTGGCGCCCGGCCGCCAGCGCGGAGAGGCCATCGGCGATCACGAAGACCACGTCGGGCACCTCGGCGGGGCGCGCCTGCGCCAGCCGTGCGCGGCTTTCGTCGTCGAGCTGGCGGCCGAGGTCGGGCCGGCGCAGATAGTGCTGGCGGTCCGCGGCGGCGCTGTGCGCGGGCACGCTGGCCAAGCCGGCCTGGTGCAGCGCGCGCTCGATGTCGGCGCGCGCCAGCGGCAGGTGCACGGCGTCGYGCGCCTGGGCATGAGCCAGGCCAAAGGCGAGCACGGTGTCGGTGGTCTGGCTGTTGCCGGCGCGGCCCAGCGCGATGCGCGCGGCGGTGAACTGGCGCAGGCGCTGCCACGGATTGGGCTGGGTCAGTTTGCGGCTCATGGCTGGATCATGGCTGGATCATGGCTGACAGATGGCTGGCTTGTGAGGGGCTTGAGGGACCGCGCTCACAGGGCGTGCGCGAGCTGCAGCAGCGGCTGGCGCTCGGCCAGCTCCAGCAGGCGGCCGTCCTCGCCGAGGATGCCCATGCGCTGCAGCCAGTCCTCGAACTCGGGCGCGGGCCGCAGGCCCAGCGTGTCGCGCAGGTAGAGCGCGTCGTGGAAGGAGGTGCTCTGGTAGTTCAGCATGATGTCGTCGGCGCCGGGCACGCCCATGATGAAGTTGATGCCGGCCACGCCGAACAGCGTCAGCAACGTGTCCATGTCGTCCTGGTCGGCCTCGGCGTGGTTGGTGTAGCAGACATCGCACCCCATCGGCACGCCGAGCAGCTTGCCGCAGAAGTGGTCCTCCAGCCCGGCGCGGATGATCTGCTTGCCATCGTAGAGATACTCGGGGCCGATAAAGCCCACCACGGTATTGACCAGCAGCGGCGAGAACGCGCGCGCCACCGCGTAGGCGCGCGCTTCCATGGTCTGCTGGTCCACGCCGTGGTGCGCGTTGGCSGAGAGCGCGCTGCCCTGGCCGGTCTCGAAGTACATCACGTTGTTGCCCACGGTGCCGCGCGCCAGGCTTTGCGCGGCGTCRTGCGCTTCGGCCAGCAACGCCAGGCTGACGCCGAAGCCGGCATTGGCGCGCTCGCTGCCCGCCACCGACTGGAACACCAGGTCCACCGGCGCGCCCTGCTCGATGGCGCGCACGGTGTTGGTGACGTGGGTCAGCACGCACGATTGCGTGGGCACGTCATAGCGGCAGCGCAGGTCGTCGACCAGGCGCAGCAGGGTGACGATGGCGCCGAGGTTGTCGGTGGCCGGGTTGATGCCGATGGTGGCGTCGCCGCAGCCGTACAGCAGGCCGTCGATCATCGAGGCGGCGATGCCCTTGGGGTCGTCGGTGGGATGGTTGGGCTGCAGCCGCACGGAGAGCCGGCCGGGCAGGCCGATGGTGTTGCGAAAGCGCGTGACCACGCGACACTTGCGCGCCACCGCCACCAGGTCCTGGTTGCGCATGAGCTTGCTCACCGCCGCGGCCATCTCGGGCGTGATGCCCGGCGCCACGCGCGCGAGGGTGGCGGCATCGGTCTGGTGCAGCAGCAGCCAGTTGCGCAGGTCGCCCACGGTCAGCCCGGCGATCTCGCGGAAGGCGGCGCGGTCATGGCGGTCGACGATCAGGCGCGTGACTTCGTCCTCCTCGTAGGGGACCAGGGCTTCCTGCAGGAACCGCGTCAGCGGCAACTCGGCCAGCGCCATGCGCGCGGCCATGCGTTCTTCCTCGCTGGCGGCGGCCAGGCCGGCCAGGTAGTCGCCCGAGCGCGCCGGACTGGCCTTGGCAAGCAAGGTCTTGAGATCGCCGAACAGGTAGCGGCGCGAAGCGACGGTGTGGGTGTAGGCCATGATCGGGTCTCAGTCGGTTGCCGGCGTGGCAGGGGCGCTGCCGGCCAGGTCGCCATGCGCCAGCTGGAACCGCACGCGCCGCTGGCAATGCGCATAGCCCACGATATCAAGTCCCATGAGCACAATATATACGCCTGTCGCGGCAAGCTTGGGGTCGAGCCCCGGGAACTGCACATTGCGACGGGCGCCGATGGAATGGACCTCGCAACGCCCAAGATTGGCCCAGGATTGACCCAAGATTGACGCAGGATTGCCTGGCGTACCCAAATCTTCGTCATGAGCGCCACCTCCGGCACCCTGCCGCCAGCCACGTCGACGAACACGCCGCCAACTGTCGCGCCGGAACCCGGCCTGCGACCGGCTCTCGCCCGCCGGCCCTGCCGATCCGCATCGGAAGCGGACCAGTTTGCCTCCCGCGCGCGAGCGCGCTTGCCTTGGCCGCCCGCCGGACCGACAATCGAGCGCCGTACCATCCACAGATGGCCGGCCGCCCGGATCGCGCGGCCCGGCCGTCCATGCAGGAGACTCGATGAACCAACCCGATCCGCCACGCCTGCCCCGCCTGCCTGAAGCAGCGTGGCTGAACGTTGGCACGGTCGCCTATGTCCTGAGCGCCCTGGCGCTCTGGATGGTGATGCAGGCCAACCTGGTCGCGGCGCTGCTCGCCGGGCTGTTGCTGTATTCGCTGGTGGACGTGCTGGCCCCCAGGCTGGTAGGCCTGCACCAGAAGCACGACGCGCTGGCGGTGGCGATCCTGTCCGCCGTCACGCTGCTTGGACTGACGCTCGGCGGATGGGCGCTGATACGCTTCGTCGGCGGCGACGCCAACCGGCTCGATACCTTGCTGATCCGCGCCGCCGACATCATCGACCAATCGCGTGCGCAGCTGCCGGGCTGGGTCAACGATGCCCTGCCGCGCGGCGTGGATGAACTGGCCAACACGCTGATTGCCTGGCTGCGCGAGCATGCACAGATGGCGCAGAAGTTCGGCGCGGAGGTGCTGCGCACGCTGGCGCATATCCTGATCGGCCTGGTGATCGGCGCCATGGTGGCGCTGTACCGCGCCATCGCCAAGCCAAACCGCCGGCCACTGGCCACCGCGCTGGTGGAGCGCGCGCGCAACCTGCAGCGGGCCTTCGCGCAGTTCATCTTTGCCCAGATACAGATCTCGCTGATCAACACCGTGCTCACCGCGGTCTACCTGCTGGTGGTGCTGCCGCTGTGTGGCGTGCACCTGCCGCTGACCAAGACGCTGGTGGCGCTGACCTTCCTGGTGGGGCTGCTGCCGGTGCTGGGCAACCTGATCTCGAACGCGGGCATCGTGGTGGCGTCGCTGTCGATCTCGCTGCCGATCGCGATCGCCTCGCTGGTCTACCTGGTGGTGATCCACAAGCTCGAGTACTTCCTCAATGCGCGCATCATCGGCGCGCGCATCAACGCCGCCGCATGGGAACTGCTGACCGTGATGCTGCTGATGGAATCGGTCTACGGTATCGCCGGCGTGGTCGCCGGGCCGATCTTCTATGCCTATCTCAAGCGGGAGCTGGCGGCCAAGGGGCTGATCTGAGGCGGGGGAGGTAGGACCAATCCGGGTGCCTGGCGCCCGGCGCCCCTCACTTAGTTCCCCTCCTGTTCGTCCATCCCGCCCTCCTGCTCCACCCGGCTGCGCACGAAATCGATATGTGTCTGCATGGCCGTGCGCGCCTCTTCGGGGCGCCGCGCGAGGATGGCCTCGCACAGCGTGCGGTGCTGCAGCAGCAGTAGCGCCGAGGCGTCCTCGGCCTGGACGCGCAGGCCGGTGCCGTTGATGGTGATGTGCTCGCGCAGCATGCCGATCACGCTGGTGTGCAGGTGCAGGAACATGGTGTTGTGCGAGGCCTGGGCAATGGCCTCGTGCAGCTTGGCGTCGGCTTCGGCCTCGGCGGTCTTGTCGTCCTGCTCGCGCGAGGTTTCGAGCGCGCGCAGCAGGCCGCGGATGCGCTTGAGGTCACCGCTGTCGGCGCGCATCGCGGCGAAATACGCGGTGGCCCCTTCCAGCACGCGGCGGAACTCCAGGATATCGTCGCGCAGCACCGGGTGGTCCGCCACCAGCTGGCGCCACGGCGAGGCAATGCCCGCGCGCAGCTGCTCGGTGACGAACACGCCTGCGCCCTGCCGGCTCTGCAGCAGCCCGCGCGCGGCCAGCCGCTGGATCGCCTCGCGGATGGTATTGCGGGCCACGCCATATTGCTCCGCCAGCGCCCGTTCGGCCGGCAGCCTCGTGCCGGCCGGCCAGGTGCCGTCGAGCAGCGCCGTTTCCAGTTTGCGCATCACCTGTTCCACGCGCCCGCGTGTCTGCATGCCCCCAGCCATTGCCCGCTCCGTCGCCATCCCCGCCTGGCTGGTCCAACCAATTTGAACTGCCGAGCGTCTCGCGGAATTATGCGCCAAACACCGGCGGACCTGACAGCCAGGTATCCGTCCCCACGGAGCGAGACATGAATCCAAGGCGCTACCCCCCTGCCCCGGCGCAGGCCTACCTGTTCGCCACCTGCCTGGTCGACCTGTTCGTGCCGCAAGCCGGCCTGGACGCGGTGCGGCTGCTCGAGCGCGAAGGCCTGACCGTGCACTTCCCGCGCGGCCAGAGCTGCTGCGGCCAGCCGGCCTACAGCAGCGGCAACCCGGAGCAGGCGCGCAAGGTGGCGCTGGCGCAGCTCGACCTGTTCGCCCAGCCCTGGCCGGTGGTCGTGCCGTCGGGCTCGTGCGCGGGCATGATGCGCCACCACTGGCCCCAGCTGTTCGCCGACGACCCGGTGGCCGGGCCCAAGGCGCGCGAGCTGGCCGAGCGCGTCTACGAGCTGAGCGAGTTCCTGCTGCACGTGCTCAAGGTCAGCTTCGACACCGCCGCGCCCGCGCAAGCGGAGGAAACCGTGGTGCTGCATACCTCATGCGCGGCACGTCGAGAAATGGGTACGCGCCAGCATGGCGTGGCCCTGGTCGACGCCCTGCCCGGCGTCACGCGCGTCGAGCATGTGCGCGAATCCGAGTGCTGCGGCTTCGGTGGCACTTTCTCGCTCAAGCATCCCGATATCTCCGGCGCCATGGTGCAGGACAAGATCGCCTCGGCCTGCGCCACCGGTTGCGACCGCCTGGTTTCCGCCGACTGCGGCTGCCTGCTCAATATCGGCCACGCGGCGCGCCACCAGGGCGCGCCGCTGCCGGTAGAGCACCTGGCCAGTTTCTTGTGGCGGCGCACCGGCGGCAAGGCCGACGGCAACGGGGGACAAGCATGAGCGCGCTGACTTCACGCGAGCGCATGCTGGGCCGCCTGCGGGCAGCCGCGCCGGCTGCCCCTGCCGACGACGTCGCCACGCTGGACGCGCGCATCGATGCGCACTTCGACGACCGCCGCGCGGCGGCGCAGGCCACCGCCCGGGACCACGTGCAGGCCATGCAGGCGGCGCTGACCGCCTCCCACGCGCAGGTCTGGTGCGCCGGTAGCGAAGACTGGCCCGCGCAGCTCGCCGACAAGCTCGCCGCCGCCGGCGTGCGCCGGCTGCTGCTGGATCCCGCCGGCGCGCAAGGCGCGGCGCTGGCGCGCGCGCTGCCCGGCAGCGTGTCCACGCTGGCCTACGACCGCCCCATCGAAGCCTGGAAGGCGGAATTGTTCGATACCGTGGACGCGGGCTTTACCGTGGCGCGCTCCGGCATCGCCGCCACCGGCACGCTGATCCTGGCGCCGGACGCGCACACGCCGCGCAYGGTCTCGCTGGTGCCGCCGCTGCATGTGGCGCTGGTGTACGCCGATACGCTGCACGCGGACCTGCACGCCGCCGCGCGCGCCGAGCGCTGGCGCGACGGCATGCCGACCAACCTGGTGCTGGTGTCCGGCCCGTCCAAGACCTCGGACATCCAGCAAACGCTGGCCTACGGCGCGCACGGCCCGCGCGAGCTGTGGGTGATCATCGTGACGCGCGGCGCTGCCAACGGAGCCACGCAATGAGCACGCCTGCCACGCCCACCTCGCCCACCCCGCGCAACGCCGCCAGCCCCCTGCATTTCGTGCCGGCGGCCGACTTCAAGGCGCGCACGCGCGCCGCGCTGGACGACCCCAAGCTGCGCAGCAGCTTCCGCGGCGCCATGGACTTCCTRCAGTCCAAGCGCGCCGTGCAGTTCCCCGACGGCGACGAACTCGAGCGCCTGCGCGACCTCGGCGAGGCGATCCGCCAGCACGCGCTGGCGCGCCTGCCGGACCTGCTGGTGCAGCTCGAAGACAAGCTCACCGCGGCCGGCGTGCAGGTGCACTGGGCCGAGACCGCGGAGCAGGCCAACGCCATCGTCCACGGCATCGCGCAGGCACACCGCGCGCGCCGCGTGATCAAGGGCAAGTCGATGGCCAGCGAGGAAATGGAGCTGAACCATTACCTGGCCGAGCGCGGCATCGACTGCATCGAGTCCGACATGGGCGAGTACATCGTGCAGCTGGCCGGCGAAAAGCCGTCGCATATCGTGATGCCGGCCATCCACAAGACGCGCGGCGACATCGCCGCGCTGTTCGAGCAGCATATTCCCGGCACGCCCTATACCGAAGACGTCGACGAACTGATCCAGACCGGACGGCGCGCGCTACGCCAGGAATTCGTCAATGCCGACATCGGCCTGTCCGGCGTGAACTTCGCCGCGGCCGACACCGGCACGCTGTGGCTGGTGGAAAACGAGGGCAACGGCCGCCTTTCCACCACCGTGCCGGACGTGCATATCGCCATCATGGGCATGGAAAAGGTGGTGGCCAGGCTCGAGCACATCGTGCCGCTGGCCAGCCTGCTGACGCGCTCGGCCACCGGCCAGGCCATCACCACCTACTTCAACCTGATCTCGGGCCCGCGCAACGAAAGCCGCGGCGAGCGCGACGGCCCGCGCGAGGTGCACCTGGTGCTGCTCGACAACGGCCGCAGCCAGGCCTATGCCGACGAGCAGCTGCGCGCCACGCTGCAATGCATCCGCTGCGGCGCGTGCATGAACCACTGCCCGGTGTACACGCGCATCGGCGGCCACGCCTACGGCACCACTTACCCGGGACCGATCGGCAAGATCATCTCGCCGCACTTGCTGGGGCTCGAGGCCACCGCGGACCTGGCCACCGCGTCGAGCCTGTGCGGCGCCTGCGGCGAGGTGTGCCCGGTGCGCATCCCGATCCCGCAGTTGCTGATCCGCCTGCGTACCGAGGCCAACCGCGACCCGCAAGAGCAAGTCGCGCATCCGCTGCGCGGCCAGGGCGCGAAGTTCAGCCGCAGCGAACACCTGGTGTGGCGTTTCTGGAGCGGCGCCTTCGCGCATCCGCTGACCTACCGCGTGTTCCGCTGGGCGGCGACGCGCCTGCGCGCCTTCGCACCCTCGCGCCAGCTCGGCTGGACCAGGCACCGCGCGCCGCTGACGCCGGCGCCGCGCAGCCTGTCCGACCTGCTGCGCGAGCGGGGGCAGGCGGAGTAATACGCGTCCGCCGATCGCGGGCGCGGTAGCCCCCCTTTCCCGCTGCGTGGAAAAGGGGAGCAAGCCACGGGCGACAAGGCAGTTCCCCCGGCACGCAAGACCACAAGAACGCAAGCACATAAGCACGCAAGAAGGCGCCCCCTTCCCAGTTCATTCAAACGCATCCATCGGAGGAGACCCGACCATGCAACCCTGGACCCAGATCTATACGCCGCTAGGCAGCTTGTGGCTGTCGGCGCTCGCGGCGGCGCTGCCCATCCTGTTCTTTTTCCTCGCGCTCGCGGTGCTGCGCATGAAGGGCCATATGGCCGCCGCCATCACGCTGGCGCTGGCGCTGGGCGTGGCCGTGTTCGCCTACGGCATGCCGGTGCCGCAGGCGCTGGCCTCGGCCGGCTTCGGCTTTGCCTACGGACTGTGGCCGATCGCGTGGATCATCGTGACCGCGGTGTTCCTCTACAAGATCGTGGTGAAGACCGGGCAGTTCGACATCATCCGCGCCTCCGTGCTGGCCATCACCGATGACCAGCGCCTGCAGATGCTGCTGATCGGCTTTGCCTTCGGCGCCTTCCTGGAAGGCGCGGCGGGCTTCGGCGCGCCGGTGGCGATCACCGCCGCGCTGCTGGTCGGGCTTGGCTTCAACCCGCTCTACGCGGCGGGCCTGTGCCTGATCGCCAATACCGCGCCGGTGGCCTTCGGCGCCATGGGCATCCCCATCATCGTAGCGGGCCAGGTGACCGGCATCGACGCCATGCACATCGGCGCCATGGCGGGCCGGCAGCTGCCGCTGCTGTCGCTGGCCGTGCCGTTCTGGCTGGTCTTCATCATGGACGGCAAGCGCGGCGTGAAGGAAACCTGGCCGGCGGCCCTGGTGACCGGCGCCAGCTTCTCGGTGACGCAGTACTTCACCTCCAACCACATCGGGCCCGAACTGCCGGACATCACCTCGGCACTGGTGAGCCTGGTCTCGCTGACGCTGTTCCTGAAGGTATGGCAGCCGCGCAGCGCCAGYCAGCGCGCCGCCGGCGCCGTGGCGGCAGGCGGCGGCACTGCCGCGCTGGCCCGCATGGGTGGCGGACTGGCCGCGGGCGGGGGCTTGCGCAAGAGCGCCGGCGACGAACGCCGCGCATCGCCCTACAGCACGGCGCAGACCATCCGCGCGTGGGCGCCGTTCGGCATCCTGACGGCCATCGTCACGGTGTGGAGCCTGCCGTCGTTCAAGGCGCTGTTCGCCGGCAACGGCGTACTGGCCGCAACGGTGCTGAAGTTCAAGGTACCCGCGCTGGACCAGCTGGTCATCAAGGCCGCGCCCATCGTGGCGCAGCCCAAGGCCTACGAGGCCGTGCTGAAGCTCGACCTGCTCTCCGCCGTGGGCACCGCCATCCTGCTGACCGCGCTGATCTCGGCAGTGCTGCTGCGCATGAAGCCGCGCGATGCGCTGGTCACCTTCGGCGAGACCGTGGCGGAATTGCGCCGCCCGATCCTGTCGATCGGGCTGGTGCTGGCCTTTGCCTTCGTCGCCAACTATTCGGGCATGTCGTCGACGCTGGCGTTGCTGCTGGCCGGCACCGGCGGCGCCTTCCCGTTCTTCTCGCCCTTCCTGGGCTGGCTGGGGGTGTTCCTGACCGGTTCGGATACCTCGTCCAACGCGCTGTTCTGCTCCTTGCAGAGCACCACCGCGCACCAGATCGGCGTGTCCGACACGCTGCTGGTGGCGGCCAACACCACGGGCGGCGTGACCGGCAAGATGATCTCGCCGCAATCGATCGCGGTGGCCTGCGCGGCGACCGGGCTGGTGGGCAAGGAGTCGGAGTTGTTCCGCTTCACGGTCAAGCACAGCCTGCTGTTCGCGGTGATCGTGGGGGTCATCACAATGCTGCAGGCTTATGTTTTGACGGGGATGGTGCCGTAGTTAATATATTTTAATTATTGATTTCAAAGTCAAATTCAAATTCTTTAAATCAAAGTCAAAGTCAAAGGCTTTGACTTTAATATTTCGACTTTGAAGTCAAGGCTTTAACCCTTCAAGGCCTTTGACCTTGAAGGTAATAAATCCCCAACTCCAAAAAAACCTTATTCCCCATCATTCGCCGCCACCAGCGGCAAAAACCGATCCCCTTCGGCCAGCGGCGCAAACCGATACGTCGCCGGCGTACGGCTAAGCTTCACGGGGGCGCCCAGCCCCTTGTAGCCACCCGGCATCTCCACCACCATCTCGCGGTGCGCGGTGTGCGGATGCTGCAGCGCATCCGCCACCGACAGCACCGGCGCGCACGGCACGCCGGCGGCCACCAGCGTATCGGCCAGGATCTTGCCGTCCAGCTTGCCCATGCGCGCTTCCAGCTCCACCTTCAGCACGGCGCGGTTGACCGAGCGTGCGCCCGCGGTGGCGAAGCGCTCATCGTCGGCATATCCGGCGATGCCGAGGTGCTCGCACAGGATGCGGAACTGGCGGTCGTTGCCCACGGCCAGGAAGATCGGGTCGGTGGCCGTGGCGACGGTGTCGTACGGATAGATGTTCGGGTGCGCGTTGCCGGTGCGTGCCGGTTCCTTGCCGTTCATGAACCAGTTGGCCGCATGCGGGTGCAGCAGCGACAAACCCGAGTCATACAGTGCCGCCTCGACAAACTGGCCGCGGCCGCTGCGCTCGCGCTCCTGCAGCGCCAGCAACACGCCGAGCGTGGCGTTGAGGCCGGTGACCATGTCCACCACCGGCAACCCCACCCGCAGCGGATCGCCGCCGGCTTCGCCGTTGATGCTCATGATGCCGGCCATGGCCTGGATGGCGGCGTCGTAGCCGGGCAGCCCGCCCAGCGGGCCGTCGGCGCCGAAGCCGGACACGCGGCAATGCACCAGGCGCGGGAAGCGCGCGGAGAGCGCATCGAAGCCCAGGCCCCATTTCTCCAGCGTGCCGGTCTTGAAGTTCTCCACCAGCACGTCGGCATCGGCCAGCAGGGCCAGCAGCACTTCGCGGTCGGCCTCGGTGGTGAGATCGAGCCGCATCACGCGCTTGTTGCGGTTCAGGCCGAAGTAGTACGAGGCCACGCCGTCCTTGAACGGGGGGCCCCAGGTGCGGGTGTCGTCGCCCTGGGGCGGCTCGATCTTGAGGACATCGGCACCGTGGTCGCCGAGGATCTGTCCGCAGAACGGACCGCCCAGGATGCGCGAGAGGTCGACCACGCGGATGCCGGCGAGTGCGCCGGGCGATGCAGGGAGTTGGCTCATGAGGGGGCTCCGTTCGTTGCGGGAGTGATCTTGGGGATTGGCCTCGCCGGCGCGGCGAGGCTGCGCTCGGCTATCCGGTTACCTGGCGGGCACGCGCTCCACCAGCTTGAAGGTGCCGGTGGCCAGCGCCAGCAGCTCGCCCTTCTCGTCGCGGATCTCGCCGCGCGCGAAGCACATGGCGCGTCCGCGCCGTTCGCACCAGGCGATGCCGGTCAGCTCGCCGCGGCCAGGCGCGGTGAAGTGCACGGTCAGGTCGATGGTGACCACGCCGAAGCTGCGCGGGTCGTGGCCGCGCGCGGCGCAGGACAGCGCGCAGTCGAGCAGCGTGGCGATGGCGCCGCCGTGGACTTCGCCGCGGCTGTTGGTGTGGTCGGGATGGTAGGCCATGCTCACGCGCGCCTCGCGCGCGTCGATCTGTACGCCGCGCAGGCCGAACACGCGCGCCATCGGCATGGTCAGGCCAAACAGCGTGCCGGGCGGCTCGCCGGCGAATTCGTTGACGTACGTGGCGGTGTCGAGATCGTTCATGGCGTTGCGAATACGAGAGGAAGGGAAGCGGGCCGCGCTGCAGAAGGCAGCGCGCGGTGGAGGTCGATACTACCGCCGATTAGCCCTTCCTTGACCGGGTGGCACGCGGTGCCGCCGTAATGCTGCGCGATGATCGGCCATCGGCAGCATCGCGGGGCGGATGCGCGGCCTGGCCGGGCGCTTGCCTGGCACAAGAAGCCGCGCCGCGCGCCGCATGCGTCAGTCGAGCTGCGCGCCCGATTTCTGCACCACGGCGCGCCACTTGGTGACCTCCGCCTTGACGAAGCCGCCCAGCTGCTCGGGCGTGGTCGACGGCGCGAACTCCAGGCCTTGCGCCTGCAAGGTCTTGCGCACCTCGGGCTGCTTGAGCGCATCGGCGAAGGCCTGATTGAGCCTGGCGATGACTGCGGGCGGCGTGCCGGCCGGCGCCACCACGCCGAAGAACACCGAGACGTCGAAGCCGGGCACGCCCTGCTCGGCCACGGTGGGCACGTCGGGCAAGGCCTGCGAGCGGCCCTTGGTGGTCACGCCGAGCACGCGCACCTTGCCGCCCTTGATGAAGGGCAGCGCGGTCAGCACATCGGTGAAGGTCATGCTGACCTGGCCGCCGAGCAGGTCGTTGAGCGCGGGACCGGTGCCCTTGTACGGGATATGGCGGAAATCGGTGCCGGCCAGGTTGTTGAACAGCACGCCCGCCAGGTGCGAGGACGCGCCGTTGCCGGAGGACGCATAGGTCAGCTGGCCCGGGTGCGCCTTGCCGTAGGCGATCAGCTCGCCGACGGTCTTGGCGRGCACGGAGGGGCTCACCACCAGCACATTGGGCAGTTGCCCGATCTGGATCACCGGCGCGAAGCTCTTGACCGGGTCGTAGTTGATCTTGCGATAGAGGCTGACATTGATGGCCAGCGGGGCGGAGGTGCCGAACATCAGCGTGTAGCCGTCCGGCTCGGCGCGCGCCACCGCTTCGGCGCCGATATTGCCGCCGGCGCCGGCGCGGTTCTCCACCACCACGGTCTGGCCGAGGCTGGTCTTGAGCGCGGCCGCCAGCGTGCGCGCCATCACGTCGGTGGGACCGCCGGGCGGGTAGGTCACGATCATCATGATCGGCTTGGAGGGATAGTCTTTCTGCGCCAGGGCGGGGGCGATGCCCACGCAGAGGGTGCACGCGGCGACAGCGGCAAGGCGTTGCCAGAGGGTCATGGTGGTCTCCTGATGTCGATCATCTTCCACCGGGCAAGCGGCGCCCTGGCGGAATGCGCGGCGCCGGCTGGCGGTGCCGCGAGGGCTTGTCGGTACTGCGGTTCGTTTGCCGGGCGAAGGCGGCATGCGACTGCCTGCCCCCTCCCCCGGCCCCGCGCCCGCGAGCGGGAGAGCGGGAGTGGGGTAAAGCAACAATGCCTTCGTGCGGTCCGCTCCCGCGGTCAGAACAGGTTGACCTGGTCTACCGCGCCGGCGGCTCGCACGGCGCCATCGGCCGGCGGCGCCACGGTATCGGCCAGCCAGTCCGGCTCGGCATCGCCGGCCAGCGGGTCCTGCGGCAGCACGCGGTGCACCAGCACCAGCTGCGCCAGGCGCATGCGCCGCTCGGAGCCGATGCGGCCGGCCTCCCATGCCATCGCGACCGCGCTGGTCACGTGGTAAAGGCCGGAGGCGGCCTGGCGCGCCAGTACGTCGCCGTCGGCGCCGGCATCGGCGGCACGCGCGGCCAGCGCCGTGGCGCGGGCGATCGCGGCGGTGAAGGCGGCCCGCGCGGCGGGATGCAGCGGGGTGTCGCGCAGCAGCCCTTCCAGGTGGGCCTGCAGCACCGGCAGCGCGCCCTCGCGGCGGATCGCGCGCAGTACGTCCAGCGCGACGATATTGCTGGTGCCTTCCCAGATCGAGCCGAGGTGCGCGTCGCGCACCAGGCGCGGGTCGCTCCATTCTTCGATATAGCCGCAACCGCCGCGGATCTCCATGGCGTCGCCGGTGACCTTGCGCGCGTCGCGGCAGGCGCGGAACTTGATCAGCGGCGTGAGCACGCGCATCAGCGGGTAGGCATCGGCCTCGCCAGCGTCGGCGCGGCGCAGGGCCTCGGCGGTCTGGAACACCATGGTGCGGGCCTGCTCGGTGGGCAGCGCGAGCTTGAGCAGCTGGCGGCGCATCAGCGGCATGTCGGCCAGGCGCTTGCCGAAGGCGCGGCGCTCGCGGGCGATGAACTGGCCTTCGGACAGCGCGCGGCGCATCAGGCCGGCGGCGCGCACGCCGTTGGACAGGCGCGAGTTGTTGATCATGTCGGCCATCTGCACGAAGCCGCGGCCGAGCTCGCCCACCAGGTAGGCATGCGCGCCTTCCAGGCGGATCTCGCCGCTGGCCATGGAGCGCGTGCCCAGCTTGTCCTTCAGGCGGATGATGCGGTAGTGGTTGGTGCTGCCATCGGCCAGCGTGCGCGGCAGCAAGAACAGCGACACGCCCTTGATGCCGGGCGCTGCCTGGCCGTTCTCGTCTTCCACGCGTGCCAGCACCATCGCCAGCGCGGCGTCCGGATTGGAGCAGAACCACTTGTCGCCCGACAGGCGCCAGCCGCCCTCGGCGAGCGCGTCGCGCACGGCGCGCGTAGTGGTGGCGGCCACGTCGGAGCCGGCGCCCTGCTCGGTCATGAACATGGCGCCCTGGTACAGGTCCTCGAAGACCTGGGTGGTCAGGTTGGGCAGGTAGCGCTCGACCACGGCCGGGTCGCCGAACTTGCGCAGCGTGCGCGTGAGCGAATCGGTCATCGACAGCGGGCAGCACAGGCCGAACTCGGCCTGCACGAACAGGTAGGTCAGCGCGTACTTGGCCGCGGCCGGCATCGGCTTGTCCCAGCCGAGCACGCCGCCGCGGTGGGAGGCCGCCGCCAGGCCGAACTCGGAGAACGCCACGCGCTCCAGCTCCACGTAGGCCGGGTGCTTGTCGATGGTTTGCGCATCCAGCCCGGTGCGGGTGCGGTGCGAGAGGGTGGGCTTGTTGTGGTCGGCGGTGTGGGCCAGCGTATCCAGCACGCCGCCGGCCATGCCGCCCAGGCGCTCCAGATGGGGCAGCAGGTGGGCGAACAGGTCGGCCGGCAGGTACAGCGGCAGCAGCGCGCGCAGGTCCGGGTCGCTGGTGAACAGGTTCACGCCCTGCTGGTCGGGCACGGGGTGGGCCGGGGTGGCGGCCGGCGGGTTGTCCGTGGCGGAGGAAGCGGAGGAAGCGGAGGAAGCGGCGGGGTGGCGCGCAGCGCTGGTCTGCATGAGGTATCTCCTGTGTTTGCCGGCACGCGCCGGCGGCGCCGGGCCGCGTGGGCAGCGGGCGGCTGGGCGGTGATGCGGTGATGCGGTGTCTGGTGCTTGCTGTCTCTTGGTGCTTGTATTTGTGCTTTTCAAGGCCCTTCATGGCCTTGCGGGGCGGAGCGCCCTGGCTTCGCGCTTCCCGCCGCGATCCGCGGCGCGCTGGTGCGGGACGGATTGCATGTCTCCATTATTCAAAGTGCAGCGATTCGTGTCTAATTCTAAAATTGGCTTGGTCCATATATTTTTTATATCGCCATGGAATTCCGTCACCTGCGCTACTTCCTCGTGCTCGCCGAAGAACTGCACTTTGGCCGCGCCGCCCGCCGCCTGTCGATCTCGCAGCCGCCGCTGTCGCTCAATATCCAGCAGCTGGAGGCCTCGATCGGCGCGCGCCTGTTCGAGCGCGACAGCCGCGGCGTGCGCCTGACGGCGGCCGGCCGCGCCTTTCGCGAATCGGCCGGCGCGCTGCTGGCCCAGGCCGAGGACGCCCGCCAGCAGGCGCGCGAGATCGAAGCCGGCGCCATCGGCCGCTTGCGCATCGGCTTCGTCGGCTCGATGCTGTACCGCGGCCTGCCGCAGCGCCTGCGGGAGTTCCAGGCCAGCTATCCCGGCATCCAGGTGACGCTGACCGAACTCAACTCACAGGAGCAGATCGAGGCCCTGCTGCACGACCGGCTCGACGCCGGCTTTATCCACACCAGCCGCGTGCCCGACGAACTGGCCACGGCGCTGGTCCACAGCGAACCGTTCCTGTGCTGCGTGCCGTCGGACCATCCGCTGGCCGGGCAGGCCAGCGTGGCACTGGGCGCGCTGCGGGGCGAGCCGTTCGTGCTGTTCTCGCGCAATGCCTCGCCTGACTACTACAACCGCATCTTCGAGATGTGCGCGGCGCAGGGCTTTTATCCCCAGATCCGGCACGAGGTGCGTCACTGGCTGTCAGTGGTGTCGCTGGTGTCGCAAGGCACGGGCGTGGCCCTGGTGCCGGCCGCGCTGCAGCGCTCGGCAATGGCGGGCGCGGTATTCCTGCCGCTGGCGCAGGCCGCGGTGCCGTCGGAGGTGTTCTGCGTCTGGAAGGGGGCGGTGGAGGATCCGGCCAGGGAACGGTTCCTTGCGTTGGTGCGCACGGGCTGAACCGTGCCGCGCCGGCGGCCAGTCACCCAAACCAGCGGCCGAAAAGAAAAATGCCACCTGCTTTACCGGCAAGTAGTATCGACGTAGATTGACGTAGATTGACGTAGCATTCTGTGTAAATTCAATGGCTTGCAGAGGCATCACATCGACCTAGAGTAGATCGAAGTGGCTTTATATACTCTAATTTTGCTTACACAGGTGCTTACATGGCACGAATCAACTTCACGGCATCGCGCATCGCCGCCTATGAGTGCGAGGCTGGCAAGACTCAATCTTTCTTGTGGGACGAAGGCTGCCGCTGGCTTGCACTGCGTGCCACTCGCAACGGGGCCAAGGCATACATATTCCAAGCCAAGCTGCACGGCAAAGACATTCGCGTAACTATCGGCTCGCCCGATGCATGGAAGATTCCAGACGCACGAGCCAGAGCCAATGAACTCAAGGTGATGGTTGACAAGGGCATAGACCCGCGCATCGTAGCCGCCGAAACGAAGCAACAAGCCAAGGCCGAAGCCGACGAGAAAGCCGCCCTAAAGCTGCTCGCCCGGGAAGCCTGGAACGCCTACCTTGCAGCGCCTCACCCCAAGTGGGGAGAGATTCACCGCAAGGCACACGCAGAGGCTGCCCAAGAAGGCGGGGAAGTTCTCAAGAGTAGGAAAGCGTTGTCACGCCCCGGCCCCTTGGCACCGCTCCTGTGCCTGCCGCTACATGACATCACAGCCGACGTTGTAGCCGACTGGCTGCGACAAGAATCAGCCACACGATCCACAGCAGCACAGAACGGATTCCGCAAGTTCCGAGCCTTCGTGAACTGGTGCGCTAAACAGCCCCAGTACCGGAACGCCATACAGCCTGATTGCTGCCAAGCCGACAACGTGAAAGACGTAGTGCCACCAGCACGCGCCAGAAAGAACGATTCGCTACAGAAGGATCAATTGGCTTTGTGGTTCGCTCATGTCCGACAGGCTAGCCCCGTCATGAGCGCCTTCCTTCAGGCGCTTCTCCTGACAGGTGCACGCCGTAACGAGATGGTGTTATTGAAATGGTCGGACGTGGATTTCCAGTGGAAGACCATGAGGCTATACGACACGGAAGACGCCAGCGGAGAGCGCACGATCCCGCTCACGCCCTACCTAGCTACGCTACTGGAGGCACTGCCCCCCAAAGACGATTACGTGTTTGCCAGTCCGTACAGCAAGGGTGGGCCACTCGTGAACCCCACTATCCCCCATAACCTCGCCCTACAGGCGGCAGGTCTTCCACACATTACACTGCACGGTTTGCGCCGCTCGTTTGCCACGCTCAGCGAATGGCTGGACACGATCCCTGTCGGCGTAGTGGCACAGATCATGGGACACAAGCCCAGCGCAGTAGCGGAGAAGCACTACAAGCAACGCTCCATCGACCTCTTGCGCATGCACCATGCCAAGATTGAAGCGTGGATGCTTGAACAGGCAGGAATTAAGTTTGCACAGGATGCAGCAGCATGAAGCAGTTTCAGATTGAATTCTTGCGAGACTTCGCAACTGACCACCTGCCCCGCGCACAGGCCGACAGAGAGCAAGTCAGACGCTTTGGCGGCGACGCTGCCGACCTGAACAATAGGCTAGCCGTTACAGCCACGATGGTGCGAAGCAAGGCAGGCACGACCGCTATTGAATTCGCAGCCGCTAATGTGCTTGAGTCAGTCACCTTGCTTTGTGCAGATCGCGTGGAGGTGCCGATATCAAAGCCACAGCGTGCCAGCGTCCTTAAGACGCTCGCCAGCAACGCTCAGGAATTGTGCATGCTGACAGGCACAGCCATACCTTGGCTTACATCGTTGCCCACAGCGCCAGAGGAAGAGGAAGAGGAAGAGCCAGCGCCAGCGCCAGCGACACAGAAGACCCGGCTTCTAGCCGGTAGGCTGTTGACGACAAAGGAAGCCGCTGAGGTGCTGGGGTATGCAGAGCAGACGCTCAGAAAGTGGGCTTCAGATGAATCGGGACCGATCCAGCCGATACGCAACATGGGGCGACATTTGCGGTGGTCGGGGGACGACATACTTGTATTGCAGTCTCGCAAGAAGCCGTAAAGGGCGCCACACCAACTAAATTGTAACCAAATATTACAAAGTGCTCATAAAGTCATTATTGTGAGCCTTTTTCTCGCTCGCACCCCTTGCATACCTATTGCAATTTTGCTAGGGACGTGATACAATATGCATATATTCGAGGTAAAGATTTCCCCGATACAATCTTATGTCAACACAGCCCGCATGTCAACCGGAACACACCATGACACAGCAAGCACATCACAAAGGACTCACCCATGGACCTCACGCCCAAGTATCACCCTAGGACGCAGCACAGCCTGCCCTACTACCAAGCCATCCTACTCAACCTGATTGAAGGCATCAGCCGCAATCTGTCCCAGCAGCAAATCGCAGATATCCTGAACCAGAAGGCTTTGCTGTCTCCCTACGGCAAACCTTGGACTGTGGCGGCTGTGCGCAAATCCATTTTCAAACTCAGGCACTCTGACACCGAACCCAGCAAGTTACACGCGGCTTTGATGCGCCTGTTCTTCTGCGGAATGATTACGCGCGACCAAGCGAACGTGCTCATCACCCCTAGCCGCGTGCTCTAAGCCTCTGCCGCATTCGCGGCTCCCGCAGTACCTCTTCCATCAATTTCAAATGCATCTCCGTGCGAATCCATCGCTACGGCTGGGCATCCTATTACCTAAAGGAAACAACAATGATTCCACGCGACATTAACAATATCGTCGGCTATATGAGTGTCAAAGACCTGTCTGAGTATCTCAGTCGCAACCCTATCGATACCAACTTATCGTCAATCCAGATTCGCTGGGAACTAGAACAAGAGCTAGGTGCATTCGTCAACATGGGCAGTTTAGTCCTGGCCGCCCTATTGTGCGGGTATTCGTGCAGTCCCGGAGGACATAACCGGGTTTTCAAATTCTCTAAGGCTCACTAATTTCAAATACTAAGGAAAAACTAATGACAATCGTATATCAAAATTGGCGGGACATGGTCCCTGCATCGTACAGTCCTGCATCTGCGGCGTATGCATTCAAGGAACTACAAGAACAGGCAAAGAGTGACGCCACCCGCAAGTTTCTCATAGAAGAATATTATCAGTCTCTCAGGGCTCGACGTCAGATTGACGTTGCAACGCATCTTCAAGCAGGGGCACGGTACGACGCCGCTCTCCGTCTCCTCACCGAGGATTATTATCAGTTTCTCATTTCACAACGTCAATCTGGCGTTGAATCACACAAGGAAAACCAATGAAACCAAATCTTCGTAAGAACGCTGCACCCGCCAGCACGACCAGCAAACCTCAAGCTACAGCTACATCACTGTCATCTACAGAGTTTCTTACTCTCAGCACGTTGATTAGCAAATTGACTGAGCGTATCGACTCGCTCACGGCACAGGTTCAAAAAATCACTGCTGCCCAGCCCAACGAATCAAAAACCATTAAGAAAGTTGTCTACAAACAAGGAATCGCACAATGAACACACCCACAATGCCCTCAGACCTGCCATCGGATCGTTACATCACCCGTGCCGAGCGTCTGGCCCATCAATCTCAGATTGACGACTATGTAGCGCACTGCCGCGACATTGAAGCCAAAGAGCGCGACAAACATAAGCGTGCCGAACCCACCGGACCACGGACGCTTACCGATACAGAGTACGATGACTTTAAGCGCCAGCAATGGGAAGCTGAGCAAGCACGACGAGCCGAACAGCAAGCTGCTGAGAAAGCTGAGACAGATTCTAGGAAAGCTTTCCTAGAATCGACACCAGCGACTGTAAATATCGTATCTGCCAATGACTTCCAATTTTTGATGGAATTTGCACATCGTGTGCGACAAGGTTATGAACTCCATCCGCATAGCGTCACTAGCTTTGTTTTGGGCTGTTACTCCGCAGATATGGTCCTGCCAGCCACCAAGGCTAAAGCCAAGTAATCAACCTGAGGGCCGCATGGTGCGGCCCTTTCTCATTCTACGGACCCATGACCATGACAAAACATAACCACCAGCGCATCACCACCGCTAGCGGCCTGGAACTACTCCGTGCGTATGTCTACCTGCCTGAATCGGTATGGAATGACCTTTACGCCGTCTCCAAGGACTCAGGCATCTCAGCATCACAGTACATCTGCAATCTCATTACCACTGCCAACAATGGCACAGTCGAAAAGGACAAACATGACAGCACAACCCTCTCTGTCGCTCGTTCCGAGTGATGCCACATCGGCCACAGCCGCTCCATCCAAATCCATCACCTTACTTGATCCCAAGGACGCTACAAAGCTGTTTGCCGACTTTCTGGTAGAACAGTCGTGGTGCATCAAAGTTTCCTCATACCCTTTCGAAGCAATCCACACTTCCAGTAATGAGACCGGCGCTGTAGAAGCCTTCAAGCTGGAGTTCACAGCATGGGCTAGGGCTAACAACGTTCGGGTCCGGACAGATGACTACCACGGATTCCTGAAGCAGCTTGATACCCGGCTTCTGTCCCACCTGCCGCGCATCTACKGCAAAGCCTTCAGACCTGTAGGCCAACGCTTTTTTCAGTATCACGGCGTCCTGTTGGCTAACACCTTCGTGCCGTTCAAGCCAGAGCTTCCCGCTAAATTCGAGATGCCCGACATCCTGAGGCGATACCTTCAAGTCGTTCTGATGACTGACCAAGACAGAAAGCACGTCACACAGGTGATGGCTGACATTGTGCAGAATCCCTGCCGTCGCCCTCAGCATGGCCTCATCGTCACTGGTGAGCAGGGCACAGGTAAGTCCACGCTCTTCCGCATCGTCCGCGCCGCCCTTGGTGGCCGCCACGTCTACGATGGAACGTATGGCTCCGCACTCTCTTCATTCTCGGAAGTTTTCGTCAAAAATCTGCTTGTCGTAGTCGATGACGATGTAGGAAGGAAGGACACCTACGAACGTTTGAAAAGCAATATCACCAAGACCGAGACTTCAGTCGAGATCAAAGGCGTTCAGGAACGTGTGCAGCGGGAAGTGTTTGCGAGGGTGTGGGTGTGCTCCAACTCCCGCTGCCCTCTGCCGGGATTCCCTGCCGGCGACAGGCGCTTCTATGTCACGGAGTACAACGAGCATAGGGTTAGCCCGGAAGATACGGCGGCATTCTTCGAAGAGTTCAATGATTGGTTTGAACTGCCCGACACTCCCGCAGTGCTTCGCCACTGGCTGCTGTCGGAAGACCTGTCGGACTTCAAGCCGGGTTCCACCGTCAAGACTGAAGCCCACGCACAGATGGCGGGACTGAGCACACCGCAACTCGATACCTTGATTGCAGAGTACGTGTCTTCCGGCCTCACGGTGCATAACGTTGGACTTGTTACCTATCTCCAAGAGAACGGGCACAAGAGCACTGATCCAGACAAGATCAAGGGGATCATGGGTTCCCTGAACTATGAGGACAGCCGCCGCGTCGTGCCGGGTTGTGGCGAGAAGCAGCAGCCGTTGTGGCAGCCCATCCCGAAGGGTAAGAAACGTGCCCCGCCGCTGACGGAAGAAGAGATTGCCAACATTCAAGCTGTGGCGTGCCCCGACTTTCAGAACCCTGCGAGTCGCTAATGCAACGCTAATGCAGTGCTAATGCACCACTAATGCAAAGCACAGAAAACTGCAATCCCTTGCTGGAAAAGAGTTTCCGGACGATTCGCACGGCTAATGCAGCTAATGCAATGTTGCGCAGACTCTCTATTAATTACGAAGTGCGAAAGCACTGAAGTTGGGCTTGCCCCGAGCTACAGACATACACAGGAAATTTCAATGTTCAAACATACACCCGGCGCCGCTGGCGCTATCCACCGTAGTGCAGCCGAGGCGGGCATGAGCTACGTGCTGATGCCGCGCGGCATCCTTCCCCACGATGCCTACTACCCGCAGACATTCACTGATGCCCATGGCGCTGAGTTCGCAGCCATGTCGGACTTTCAATGTCCCGCCACCGGTATCTACATCGAGTCGAAATCTGGCCTGATGAACGGATTGAAGAACAAGGCCAATGCTGACAAGGCCTTGTCTCGTTTCGAAGCCGACTGTGCCAAAGGTTTCATCACCAGCCGCAACTACAACAAAAAGAAGCTGGAAGCGTCATGGTCAGCCAGTGTCCCCAAGTTCAGTGCTGTCCAGCACCAGCTAGCCGAGGCTGGCGGCTGTGTAGTGCTCATCTTTGACAAGGCGCCAGACGCGAAGACAGTGGGCCGCCTGGACAGAGCAAAGGTGTTCTGGTGCATCGTCGGAGATGAACACTTCCGAAAGTTCATGTCCTTCCACACGTTGGCTCGATATGGCTTCGCCACCAGCTACACCATTGATGGGCATCTCTTCACGACAGAGGYGACAGAAGGAAGATTTGGTTACACCGCTTCGCGCGTTCAATCTTCTTAAAGCAACTCTGTTGCATCTGAGGCGCCTTCTACGGGCAATATCCGCCAAAACAGGCCGATTCCAGCCTCATCGCACCGTCAACGTGCACCCGCAATCCTTGATTACCCATCGATAAATGGCCTAAAACAGCCATAAGAAGGTAAAAAACCTTTAATAATCAATAGGTTACGATTTGTCAAAGCCAGGCATTGCGCATGTACATTGCCACAGCCTAGCCGGGCACTGCTGCTCCCTCAGGCATGGCTCACACGGTATGCCCTGCTGAGCCACTACAAAGAGCCATATTCCTTGGCTCAATAGGGTTGACAGTCTGTGAGCCACCATCTAGTATTGAGCCATTAACCCAGTGAGCTAGGTGAGCCAGCATGAAACTCTACTACGGACGTATCTCCAGCACGGATGGCCAGTCATCGGCCTCTCAGTACGACGACGCGAAGCAACACGGTGTAGACCGCAAGCACGTGCACATCGATGAGGGTGTGTCTGGTTATCACGTTGCTCCCTTGGATCGTGCGGAGTGGAAGCGGATCGAAGACAAGCTGTCGAACGGTGGCGTTCTGGTAGTGCGCTGGGTTGACCGTATCTCGCGCCGCTACGATGAGCTACATGCCACCATGCAGCGCCTTATGGCTAATGGTGTACGGGTGGAGTGCACACTTAACAATATGGTGTTTGATGGCGCTGCTACTGACGCCATCGCTAAGGCCACTCGTGACGCCGTGCTCGCCTTCATGGCTGCCCAAGGCGAAGCCGACTACCTGAACCGTCGTGAGATGCAACGGCGCGGTATCGAGACTGCCAAGCGTACCAATCCTGAGAAGTACCAAGGTCGTGCACGAGCCGCAGACGCTGCCTCTGTAGTGGCATGGCGCCGTGAGCATGGCGCATCCATTGCAGCCACGGCAGAAGAGTTCGGCATCAGCACTGCCACCGTCAAACGGTACATGCTGCTGTCTGTTGCTGCATCCGCTCCCATGCAGGACTGGGCCAGCAAGTGAGGGGCCTCTACGACGCCACCACAGCCCCCTAGCTGCATCAGCCCAGCCCAGCCTACCCACGGCACTCCCGGCAACGATGGCGTGGCTGTGGGCCTTGTATATTTCAGAGTTTTGGCTGATGGCGGCCCCCCTACGCCGTGGCGGTTAAGTGGTCCCACCGCCCTCGCAGATATATTCGCCACAGCGTTTTCCACTTCTGCCAAAAGCCACCCCACCCGCCCAAAATTTGGGAAGACTCATTCGCGCCCACCCTTGCCTGCCTTCGTTCCGACAGCAGCACAGGCTTGCTCAATACACCGCGTATGGTCGTATCAAGTGGTAGGCCGCCGGTATCAAGAACACGCCCAATGTGGGAAGGAGAAATGGTCTTGGTGATGCGTAGGTGTCCGCATAGAACCGTCGCCCTGCCTTGGAAGCAAGAAACCACGCCAACACTCCAGGCACCCATATTAAGTGAGGACCGTCGAGCAGCAGTCCCCATGCAACCCCGTACGCAATGGCGATGGGGATACAAAGGAGGCTGAGGATGATCGGCCTCTTCCTAGTCTCTGAAAACCCAGAGCTATCGCCTTGAGATTTGAGGCAGCCCAAGACGAGTCCGCAAAGGAAGCCGCAGAGCGCAACAAATGCCAGTGCAACAAGATACGTTTCAATTGAGGTCATTGCTTGGATTTCGTGCTTCGAACGTTTGCAGCAAGTAGAGCGCGAGTGCACCAGACAGATTGACTGCAAGTTCTGCATGCCGTGGAGCCGGCTTGACCGCTCGTTTCCCCGTGCCATGCGCATCGCTCAGCCTATTCCTAAGGGCACCAAGCCCCTCTACAACGGAATGGCATCCGCCGAGAATCTGCTTGAAGACGTCCTCAGTATGTTGGCTGGGAGCGAGGTTCAGCGCCTTGGACGTGAGGCGGTACAGGTGCGGCAATTCCGGTGAATCTCCGTAATCTACGGACACCTCATCCAAGATGTGCTTGCATGTTGTCTCAAGCAGAGTGCGAGCAATCGTTATGGCCCCTGCCGGGTCCGTCTGCCTGCGTTCTAACGCTTTCCGCCACGCCGCCTGTAAGTGGTCGGCATCAAACCTCTCAATTGCGGCTGTTACGACATGATCGGCTGGCCCGGATGACGATTGCTCGATCATTTCGATGAGAGGTCGGAATTCATTCCACAGATACGTCCGACGTTCCGCGTACGAGGGGAATTTGTGCTTGATGAACTGCCAGAATTGGGCCAAGTCTCTGCAAGTTCTTACGAATTTCGGAATCAGAGGGGCGTACCCAGTCCGTTCAAGTAGGGAAGCCCGTAAGCCGCCGTAATCGCCCTCATACGCGGGCCCGTTGGTAGCCTGCGACACGAGAATATTCTGAAGTAACTCGACCTCTTCCAACAGCCTCTCTCGTTGATGCATGCCCCCTCCCCGTCCCATTCTCAAACCCTGATGAAGCGGGATACAAACTGCCTCGCCTCCGCCAACTCTGGCGCAGCCTTGAGGTTGTTTCCGTGCTTCTCCAATACAGCGGCAACCCAAGCATTCTTTTCTTCGCTTTCCTCGACAACGAACGATTCAAGCTCACCGTTGGGCACAACGAACAAACCCAATCCCGCAAGGGCATCGAGCAGACGCTGACCGGCCGGCTTTGCGTCGCGCGAAAGAACACCAATTCCGCTTTCCTTTGCTCGCGCATTTCCCACCGAGACTTTGAGAACCTTCTGCATCTCGCTAAGAATTTTTCGTGGCACCTCGTCCTGCCCGACATCTATCCCTCCGAGAACCGCGAGAGCCTTGTCTCGGAACGCCTCTGGCGTTGTCTTCCCTAGCGCATCGATTGATGCCTTAACAGCCCGATAGTCAACCTCAAACGTATCCTTGACGCCGCCAAGCGCCTCCACGATTGGCCACAACTGCGCAGGGGTACACAGTACGTCAAAATCAACCACTGCGGCCACGGGCACGTCAAGGCTCTTTAGTGCTCTGACCAGCTTTGAAATCCCTCCCTTTCCGCCGGACTGAACAAACATCATGTCGCGTGCATAGGGATGCTCGTCCTCGTCCCGCAGAGCATCTGCAATCGCGCCATAAAAACGACAATCTCCCTCGGCCTCACAAATAACCACCTTCTCGTGAAATGCACCGTCTAGGATGTTCGAGTACCTGAGAGCCGGGTCGCCCCAGACTTCCCTGATTTTGTCGGGAGTGAGTTCTGACACATGATTTTTGTCAGCGACCCTGCGAAGGCGCAGCACTCTTAGCGGGCGATCCTTAGCCTCAAGCGCCCCCCTAAGAAAGTCCGCACTGTGTGTCGCAATGAAGACCTGCCCATCTGCGTGTTCCTCAGCGATTCGCTTCCCAAGTTGTCTGGCCTGCGGAGGATGTAGAAAAGCCTCCGGCTCGTCTACTAGCGATATCGCCTGATGGCCCAAAAGTACGTGCATCAAGACCCCGACGAATCCACGCATTCCATCGCCTTGAACATCGAGGCGGGGAGCGTTGCGAAGCCGTTGCCGATAATCATCGTTCATAACATTTTCGCCTTCCTGTGGGACAACATTCGGCCCAACGTGAAGAGGAATTGTTTGTCCCGCAAAATGATCAACAGCGATCTCCGTACCGAACGCCCGTTTGAACCAGCGAGCAAGCTTACCCATTGCAGCATTATCTTGATGGAGATAGTGCATCGGGTGATTCGGCTGTTGCGCTCCAAAATCTATCGACTGCTGTGCCTGAGCAAGGGACAGGCGCGTACTCGCGTCAATATAGACGACAAACCAGTTAAACAACCCTGAAAAACCGGGGTTGCGGAAGAATTCAGTCACCGTGTACGGATTGGCACCCTGCCCCGCCCGAAAGTAGTGATCCGGCGGGGTCCCCGGCATTGGCTTGCCCACCTGCCGGACAAAATCCCACACTGACTGCTCATCCGCTGGCTTACCAACCGTAATGTCAGTCAATACATAGGCCGCCGGAATTCCGCCGACGCTTTGCAGCCTGCCTACCATTTCCCGCAGAGTTGCACTCTTACCCGCGTTATTGGGCCCAACGATGATAATTACATCGTTCTTGCCAAATCGCACGGCCTGCCCACCACTGAAAGAAAGACTTTCAATACTAACACCAACCGTATTCTCTGGCATTACAGTAGCCCTGTAAGATTAAATACCCAACACGACCGGCACTTAATAAAGTATTCGTCGGGGGGGCGGGCAAGACCAAATTCGCAAGGCCACCAGACCCCGCCTCGCGACAATCGCATTTGCGAATTTCCAAGATTTTCAGTCCCTCGGCTGTCCTTCCTTGTCCAAAATGCAAGCTCGACCAAACTGACTTCCAAGGTCTGTCATCTTCACTATGCCTTTCTTGATCTCGCCCTTGCGTCCTGGCGTTTGGGATATGCGTTGCAGTATCTCTTGGACAGTAGCAGCGCTCTCAATTTCTTCGTATGCCTTCGGGTCAGTCAAGAACTGATCGTAGTCAACTTTGATAAGCCCAAGGCGATCAAGATTATCGAGGTATGTCGAAAGCAAACCCGGGTGCTCGCATTGAGCACGCGTTGCGAGGGACGTCACATTCCGGTGCAGCACGTTATAACCGCCGCCATTCTCAATGTTGCTGTGAATACTCGCAATGGCAATGAAGTCCCAAGCGGTGACAAGGTACTTCATGACTTTTGCCTCGTCCGGGCACATGTTCTTGATGATGTCCACAAAGCCCGGATGCGCTCGGTATGCCGTGGCTTTGTCCATCGACGTCGCCAGTAGATTCGCGTACAAATCGGAGAGCGATTCTTCGGCGCCGGTATAGCGAAGGGCCTCAATAGCCGGGACAGCGATGTGCGGCTTGGGCTGCTGGATTTCCCCCGGTGGCACGTTCTCAAGCTTCTTGGCAACCCGCTCACGGACAAAATCCTTGATCTTGTCGACGCCCCATATCAGCCCCTCCACCGGGGCGAGAGCGGCGTTGACGGCCTTGGCTACAACGGCCAAACCCTTCCCTAATTCCTTCGCGGCTGGCTGAAGTGCATCTTCATATACTGGGACTTTGTCGACAATCTGCCCGATTGCTTTTGCGATTTCAGTTACGGAACCGCCGTCTTTTTTGTCTTCGGCCACGCTGACCTCCCAGTCAGTCCGAGTCTTAGAAAATGCACTTTAGCACGCAAGCTGCACACTTCGACTCAGTTGCGGCGCCTGCTTTCACTGGCGCCACTGCCTCCCGGCTTCTTGTTATCTAGGCATGTAATGAAACATGAAGTAGGTCGATACGGGCCAGCCAATGAATGCTGCAACGCTCAGCGGCAGAGTGCCCACCATCCGCTCAACGAGTACACCAGGGAAGCTGGCAGCCAATCCGATAGCGAAGATTACGAACGGTGCCCACCAAGTGACAGCCCAGCCGTAATAGCCGAGATAGACCAGTCCCGTGAGGGTTCCGGCAAGAGCCGACAGGCCCAGCACGAAACCAAAGACTTGATTACGTCCGCGAAAATTCCGTAGATGCAGTTGCTGGTAGAAGATGCAGACTGCGAAGACGCAATAGAAGGCTATCGAAGGCCATGAGAGTACGTTCATCGGTGCCGTTTCCAGTTGAAATCGGAGTGCACCGTACCTCACAGCCTGAGGATTCGCCATAGCACCGTTGCAGGGATTGGTGCGCAGAAAAGGGTACGCACACAAAAGCACACTTCTTACACAGGCGCTTACATGAAATCCAGCACATGCCAACACGCTTACATATTTATCTCATAACCCATTGATTTATAAGCTATTGTCAGATCTACAAAAGAAAAATGCCACCTGCTTTACCGGCAAGTAGCATTGTCAAATACGCGTGGAACGGGGTGTTCAGCGTGTTTCCAGCTTACCCCCTGCGTCCCCCTGGACCAATAACGCAATTGCGTTATTCCCTTCCCCCCGCCAGGGAGGGGGAGCTTTCAGGCGGCTTTCGGGAACCGCAGCCCCGCCGCGGCGGACCTTCCGCGCTCAGAAACCCTCGACCGCGATGCTCACGTGCCCCACGTCGGGCGCCGAGGCGAAGTGTTCGCCGACCAGCTTGCGCCATTCGCTGAAGTCATCCGATTCGCGGAAGTCCACCATATGGTTTTCGACCGTCTCCCACTTCACTTCGAGCGTGAAGCGCGACGGGGTCTCGATCGAGCGGAGCAGGCGCATGCCATGGCAGCCGCGCGCGCGCCTGAACAACGGCGCAGCCTGCGCGACGGCCGCTTCGAATGCCGACTCCGAGCCGGCTTTGATCTGGAATTGCGCGATTTCAAGGATCATGGTCTTCACTCCGTGTCTGTATGTCGTCGTATTGGCCGGCGGACGGCGACGCTGCCGCGCTGCGGCCATGTGCCGACTCGCATTCTATGCCCGGGCAGGATATGCTGTTGCGCCTTTGCCGCCGCACCTCGCGCAGCGGCCTGCCAGAAGCCCCGCAGGGCAATGCCGGGATCGCGACGGGCACGGCGAAAACCAAACGTACAAAGGCAAATCGGCTACAATGGGAACGATTTTCATTTACCAACCCTGGCGTGAGTTTGCCGACCGCGTGCCGTGCCTCGCGCCTACGGACTGGAAGCCCCATGCGGTTGTCTGAACTTCCGCGGCGCACTGCCGCGGTCATCGTCTCTGTCGATGACACCTCTCCCAACGATCCCGTAGCGCGCCGCCTGCGAGAGCTTGGCTTCGTGCCCGGCGAAGCGGTGCAGGTCATCGCGCTGGGCCCGTTCGGCATCGATCCCCTCGTGGCACAGGTGGGCTTCACCCGCTTTGCCCTGCGCCGCTCGGAAGCGGCGCGCATTGCCGTGGAAGCGGTGAGCGCTTCCGTCTCCAGCATCACGCCGGCCGCGCAGCCAGACGCGCCCGCCGCCAAACGCACCGCTGCCTGAGCGGGCACCTGCCAAGAATATGTCCGTCGCTTCTCCGACTTCCGCCGCCCAGCGTCCCGCCTTGCGCGTGGCGCTGGTGGGCAATCCCAACTGCGGCAAGACCGCGTTGTTCAACCGCCTGACCGGCAGCCGCCAGAAGGTAGCCAACTACGCCGGCGTCACCGTCGAGCGCAAGGAAGGCCATTTCGTCTCGCCGGCGGGTCGCCAGGTGCGCGTGCTGGACCTGCCGGGTGCCTACAGCCTGCACGCGGCCAGCCTCGACGAGGCCATCACGCGCGATGTCTGCCTGGGCCGGCGCGCGGGCGAGACGCGCCCGGACCTGCTGGTATCGGTGGTGGAC